>JAOUKW010000117.1 GCA_029882335.1 Candidatus Heimdallarchaeota archaeon
CCTGTTGTACCAGTACCACTCTCACTCATTAGAAATTCCATATATTCGTACCTCTCAATTAAAACACCAGTATCTCTGTCATAAACCAATGTAATCATTCCATTTCCATCAACCTGAAAATTGACATTTCCATCGATTCGTCCATCATAATAATTATCTGAGTGTGTCAAACCATAATCAGCAGATACAACATCTACGTTTAATACATATGTAAAGCCGTTTATAATATAGTTTCTAGTTTCAGTAATTGTACTGGTTGTTCCTACTCTTGGAAGTCCGGGGAATGATCCATCACCATCATCATTATTATTTCCATCAGGGTTTGGCATTTCAAGTAATAGATTGTCAGGCATCATATCTGTGATTTCTCTAGTATTTGTAGTAGGTGTAGTAAACATATCTACATCATACATCATGAATGTAAATCCATCTGCTCCACTATCTGACCAATAAACTTCATTTGTTACCGGATTTTTATCGTAACGATCCCATTCAAATTCAACGTTATAATTCCTTTTGTCAAAGACTGCAACGGAGATATCAGTTGGTGTATTACGAAATACTGAAAGTATGGCATCACCTGATGATGTTGCATTGACAAAATCATAGTTATAATTTTCCCAGTTTTGATTGTCACTTGCATGTCTTAAGTTACCAAATTCTAAATATCCATCCACATCGTAGGTTAATAAATCTCCTTCTAGTAATCTATTATCACCATTTGACACGGGACGTACATTTCCATAATGGGAAGATGCCTCTGATAAAACATGGCTTTCTGTTCTAGATCTACTAGTTTCTGTATTGACTGAAGTTTTAAATGGATGGTTACTCCATGTTTCATAATAACTATCATTATATGCGTTTGTAGTAAAATGTAGCGATTGAGAATTTACTATCTCTACTAATACACCATTTGCTTGATCATATAGGAATGAATTAGATTCTGTATAATCCATGGCCCAACTGCCATTAAATGGTACATTATTTCCATTGAAATCCATCCAAAATGAAATGTCCTCCATTGTTTGGAATAATGACCAGACTATAGTCACATTGATGATATTTAAATTTACATTAGCATTATTTATCATATAACTTCTTGGTTGAGTTGTAACATAAGAACCAGTTACAGGTGCAACGAAATATTGATCTACAGGAACCCAATAATTGTTCCAATTACCTAGATCTCTGTCTTCATTTGAACCTGGAGGAATGATGCTATATGTTGTATTTGAATGACTAAATAAAGTTTGTCTACTATGATATGAATTTCCTACATTTGGTGTAATTTGTGATTCATTAAACCAACCATTTGAACCTGGTTCTGTATTTGGATTACCAGCATCATAAAATGAATTAGACCATGAATCTTGAGTTCCTGATAAGGTTAACAAAAACATGTCCATTAGTATTGCTACATCAGGAAAATCCTGAATTCCTCTTACAACTCTAAAATCGATATTTCCATTCGCATTTAAATCATTACTGTGTTGCTGTCCTTCATATCGAAGTAAGTTACCACCAGTAACATTTTTTATATTGAATGTATAATCTTCAGACCAATTTTCAACAAATTGACTGGAATATCTAAATGTATCACCAGTCTCTAGTGTTGTTGTAGCATTGGCTGTAACATTGAGTGTAAAAGGATTTATTAAAAGAGCAAGAGTTAATATAATTAACAAGCTCATCCTCAAATTTGAATTTAGTTTGTTCTTCATTAATAAATACCTTTTGTATTACTTTAAATACTGACATTCTAGCATATTAACATACCTATGTCAAAATGATTATCTCACTTAATATATAAATTTATTGATATTTGTGAAATTATTATTTGACAGGAGTTATTCTTCATCTATTTTTCACTTCATATTTTATTCAATTATCAATTTGTGGTTCTATATAGATTACTTATAATTTTTCATTATATTAGTTTTCTTTAAAATAATTACAATTGATACCATGGCTAAAGTTGATGTAAATCCATTGAAAAATGCTTTGTCCAAAGTACCCCAATAACTCGGTACATCATCATAAATAACTTCAATAATCCCATTTCTCATATGAATGGATACACCATATGAGAAATAAAAGTAATAATCATCTTCCACAATTTCTATTCTGTAATTACCATCCGGTAATTGAGATAATGTTTGATTTGGAAAAACAATACCACCAAAACTAGTCTGATTATGCAATCCCGGTTGGTATATTTCAGTACTCATTGCTGTACCACACACATATGGATATTGAATATCATCTGCAAAATTCCCGTAATCATTCATACTGGTATCAGAGTTAAAAGACACTCTCAGTTTAATTTTACAGGTGTCTGGGTATGTAATTTCATATTCATCTGGACCACTAACAAAGATTTCTAGTATGGCGTTTATTTCAAAAATTGTATCATTTCCAGTATTGTCATACATAATTTCATCATATTCCCAGTCAATTTCATAAATCCGAATTTCATTTTCTACTGTAATAAATGATGAATGACCCATTAGTATTGTAATTTGCAACAATATAATGAAGCTATATATGCTTATTAACTTCATGATTTATAAGTGCTTTAGGGATATTTAAGTATTTATAATTTTGAAATATTAAATTATACAATAATGTAAAATACACTAAAATATCAATGATGTTAATTATCTTGTGAATTAAACAAAATTTGAAAAAATTTTTATTATTTTGGATTATCATAACCCGAATGTCAAGATTAATTAAGTTATTAAGGTGTCTTTATTCTTGATTCAAAATTATCTCCTTGTCTTCTTTTATAATAATATACAAGAGCAGCAATTATTGCGATACCAATCGCACTTCCAATCACAATACCTGTTGGAAATTCACTATCATCCAAAAGTAATGAGCTAGATGGTGTATCTGTATTACCTGGTGTTGGTGGTTGATCTGTACTAGCTTGTAATTGAGTAAGAATTAGATTTGGTAATTGATTGATTTCAATTTGATCGATTTGGATCGAAAAAGTACCATTTCCAGGATCATTCATGTCGAAATTAATTAAAAATCCAATTCTATCTGATTGTGTTAAGGCAAATTCATATTCAAATATATAATGATTAATTCCATCAATATTTGTTGCAGTTATTGAGTTAATACCAAATGAAAACCAATCTGCAGAGGCAATAGACATCATGTTAATAGAATATGAAATATTTGTGGATTCAAATCTAATTCGATAAGCACTATATACCGCATTAAAAGAATAATAACCTGTGATGAGTGATTTACTCTCATTTAACCACATATTTCCGTTAGCAAGAGGAGCATCATAGTAATAATTTACATCTGATAGTAAATTATCTAAATAATTAAATCGACTAATTCTCAATCGAGAAATGGTATTGGGATTGTTTTCTTCAATAGTATTCGCATTTGGTGTTGGATATGTTGAACCACCACCTCCCCAAGGATTACTAACTGAAGTATTCCATAGGGCATTATGAATTAATTCCATTCTTAAATATAATCCCTGTATATTATAATCCGTAGCTCCAATAGTAAAACTCGTTTCATTATTGAATCTCCACTCAGGATCGGTAATATCACCAACATGCCAAAAATCAGTACTTGTAGTTGCTTGATTTTGAATATTTGTACCTATTGTGTTGTAAACATCCATTTCAAAAATAACAGTCATATTTAGTTGATCAAGATATGCAAAGGTAAAATTTTCTCTAGCTAAATTTGCACTGGGTAGATAATAATACTGTGGAACATCTAATAAGGCATTCATGGTAACATCTTGGTTAAATGATAGAGTTTGTACGTTGGCTAAAGTGAGTTCAATGGTATTACCATTTCTCATTCTTATTACATATTCTCCTGCAGGTATTATTGCCAAAGCATTAGAAGCAAAATTTAGAATATCATTTACATTTTCTCTAACATCAATTTGACCAAGTACATGATCATCATAAGGATAAAATCTAACCAAAGCATTGTTAGTTCCATTTAGACCAGCAGTCATTTGAGAGGTTGCACTTAGTCTGTAATAATGATAAATGCCATCATATAGAGGATCCGGTACAGTAATGGGTTGATTAGTAATAACTTGTGGGATATCAAATGAATTTAACCAAAATCCATAATTCAAATCATATCCTGCATTTAATCCCAGATCTTCTTTTAAAGTCCTAACTGATGGATTTGTATCATCTGGTGGATTTGCGATGATTACCACATATAACTCCTCATTTGGGTATAATACAAAAGTCTCCTTGGGATTAACTGTAGCATCAGTTCCGTATATTTTTTTCGTAACATCTGGATTTACCTGTGAAAATAGTATTATTTCTAATTCACCAAGATAATTCAAACCTGGAATTGGGGTATATTGGCTACTACCAATAATTGCACTGTTATCTTCAATGTATTGTCCAAATTCAATAACCTTTGGGAGGGTAGAGTTCTGATTATATTTATAATATTTAACTAATGGTTCTGTACCTGTTAAACGTTCAAATACACCCTCTTGAGGATCCATTGAAGTCAGATTATCATACAATTCTAATCCAGAAACAAACAGATTTTCACTAACTGGAGAGATAAAGATGAAATATTCGCCTGTTTCTTCAGGAATTAAAGGGAAAAATTTTGCAGTATTTTTATTTATTACAACATCTACCTGACTATCTACAGACCCATCCACATTAATAACATGAAAATCAATAGTTGTAGATAATCCAGACATTCCATCTAAATTTAATTCTAATAACATGGGGGTATTTACCGTTGCATTAATCTTAAATCCATATAATCGACCGATTTCCATTAATATTCGATAGTCTCCAGTTCGCTCTTTATCACCACGGAAGTCTAACAGGTCATAATATTGGTATGTGTATTCAAATACCAAATCCTCGTTACTTTGATTGCTTAGCCTATAGACTTCATTTGATTGAGTAATAGTAATTGGTGTTTGAGCTGGAAAATTTCCTCTATTCGTTTGAGATAGATAGTTATAACTTGTCGCACTCACATCTGTTTCGGTTGTTATATAGGTACTATCAACAAGATTGTGTACTTCTTTGGTCTGAAGGTAGAGATTATTGTTAATACCACCATTAAAAGTTCCTGTTTGATTAACTAATTCAGGAATTAATACATTTAATTCTTGAGCAGTTGTAGAAGTAGAACTAATAAATTGAAACATTAATAAGATTACGAGTATTTTATTAATTATTCGTTTATTGTATTTACTCATAGGCTAATAATGTCAAGGTTAATTATAAAAATTCTGAACTTAGAGAGATGTAATTGAATAGAAAAATACCGATTCTACCAAATATTTCAATGTACTTTATTATGAATTAGAAGTATTAATACTACAAAAAATGCTGTAAAATTGAATATATTGAATTTTATACGTTATAACTTCCTAATAATCATAAATTTAAATACAATTGATACATAAACCTATATAATGGAATTTTCTCTTGTACAATATAAAATTCTGCCCAAAAAAAGGGAAATGTGGTTAAATTGGTGTGATGAATTGAAAGAAGCAAAAGCAGAGATAATAGATGGCCTAAAGGAACGTGGTGTCTTGATAGAAGCATGTTTTAGTGATGTTTCTGGAGAAAATATATTTATTTTCATTGCATCCGATGATTTAGAGAAAACGACATCAATTAGTAATTCAAGCAATCAAAAAATCATTCAGAAACGAAGGTCTATACACAAATATACTTTGGAATTTGTGGGTGTATTAAGTCAAATGTATAATTTGTCTGTTGATTGAGTAAATACGCACTAGAATTCAATTGGCAAATGTAAAATATTTTAACAACACAATAATAACTATTTCAGTACTCTTGGCTATTCAATCTAATTTTGTTCTAGTTTTGAACAAATAAGTTCATAATAATATTGGACTGTTCAAAATTTGTATAAGGGTGTTCAAAACATTTGATATTAAGTAATATATCCCTATAGTAATTTAGGAGTGTTCAAACATTCCATCACAAACTTAAGGTGATAATATGGAAAATCGATTAGCTAAATTAATAGCTTCTGAAAAAAGATTGATCCTGTTTAAAAGTTTAGGACTTGCTGTATTACTAGTAGGACTTGGCTTTAGTGTTTCTTTGGGTATTGATTACCTATTTAACACAGATACGGGAACAATAGACACAAATAATCCTGGACAAAATAATCCTGATCCAGTGCCTGAACAAGGATATGTAGTTCAATTGAATAATATTCTTTCCAGTGAATTTGATAGTGATAACATCGCAAGATTTGAATTATTTTGCAACGCAACAGAAACAGTTTATCCAAATCTTCTTGCTAGTTCAATAGTAAATCTTGATAATTCAAATGATTGGAATGTCAGTAATTATATAATGGATTCAGTTGATTATAGCCTGATTTTTAATTCATTTTTATTTTCTCAGGAAGAAGTCGGTCAAATTCACAATCAATTTCTTGCATCATTATCTGAAACAGAAGAAGCTGAAGAACCAGAATGGCCTACTGATGTACAAGGATCAATTCCTTACTTCTTGTCATACGCTGTTTTATTTACAAATGGTTCTGGTTATTCCTTTGTATGGATACAAATAGAAAATATAGACATTGTAATGATAAATGATGTATTTGATTATGTAGTATATCAAGAAAATGCGAAATATATATCTCCATTGTCTGCATTCGATGAATTTATCAGTTTATTACAACAACTGTATTCATTGAAAATTGATAGTTAAAATATAAAGGAGGGAGAATTTTAAATTTCAGATATAAATGAATTTCCAGAACTGTCTGATCTCTCAGGTGTTAGATTAAAGATTTTTTGCTTTCTCCTACAATTATCAGAACCGGTTGGTATTCGAGAGATTCAACGTACATTACGATTAAAATCACCCTCTCATGTAAGCTACCATCTGGAGAAAATGCATAATGCAGGAATTGTCAGTAAAAATCCACAAAATTCATACTTTATTGTAGAAAAATATAAGGTAAAATCAATTAAAATTAATGTGCTAACTGAATATTTTCTGTTGCTTGGTAGATTTTGGCCAAAAACTATTTATTTTGTTACATATCTATTTCTAAGTCTAATCATTGCATTTATCTTAGTATCTTTAGATAAAATTGATTTACTAAAGATCTATTTAATAGTTTCAATAACAATAAATTTAGTGGTTTCTTTTATTGAGGTAAGAAATCAACTTAAAGCTCTACCTTGGGACGAATGAGATCCTTACTAATTTTTCCAATCAATAAATATTAAAAAAATTCCAGTTTGAAATACATTATGTTTTTTTAAATCGATCCAAAATTGAATATAATAATTGTATATCCACCACACATATCAAATAAAGATAAAATAATCCTATTCCATTCTTAGTTTTTATAAAATTTTTTCAAAGTTGGGTTTATTATTTTTTTAAAAAATTGTATAAAAGTTGAAAAAATTACATTAAATAAATGATTAAGTAAAATGATGCTAGCTATATTCTTGAAAACTACGTCAAAACAAACCATTCTACGGATTTTATGTACGACTCGAAACATTTTTAAAATATCAAATACCGATAAAATATGCTGTCTCAAATCCTCCGTAGGATTATGACAACCAGCACATTTCATCACCATGCTAATTATTTATTTGGGAGGAATATGTAATTACCATGGGTGCAAAAACAAAGTAGAAATGCAATACAAATTATCCATCAATGATAATGAGCCTAACCTCTCCCGTATTTCTGCGTATTCTCGGATGAGACAGCATTTTTCTGATTAACTCAATGTTGTATATTATTTTAGTAAAATAGAATTAATTAGTATTTCTAAGAATAAAGCAAATTAAGACTGATATCATATATCACAATAATTTTAATTTAAATTTCTTTTTCAATAATATAACTGTGGTCATTAAAGTAAAAGGAACAATTAGATAATTTAAGAATGAATTATTTTCATCTTCAATAAATAATATGTATCGTCTAGTAATTATCTCCATTCCCATAATATCAAATTGAGTAATGTCAAAAACATATGTTCCATTTTCATTTAAAGTAATTATTGGAGGTTGGTTAATAATTGAGTAGTAATTACATGATTCATCTATTATTTTAATACAAATGAATGAAGTTTCAATATCTGTTGAATATTGATATGTAGATCCTAGGAAGGATGAAGAGTAATTTTCTCTAATAATTTCATACTGTGCAATTGGTGTGGTATATCCAATAACAAATGGAAATGAAATAGAATAATTGGTAGTACTTGAAACTATTAATTGCTGTAAAATATATGATCCATCTAGTAAATTAGGGAGTACATAATTAATCTCGTTTAAATTTTGATTGAAATTCTCTCCAACGAATTGTTCATGAATAAGTGTACCTGAATTATAAATTTTAAGATAAACAGAAGATTCTATAGTCTCTTCTTGATACCAGCTTATCCGAATTTCTTCATTTCCGTTCATTGAACTAGAAATGTTATGATTTTTTACTGCAAATACAGTATTATCCCATTGGAAAGATCTTACATTAGGCATGTATAATACATTACCTTGATAGCGAAATACAATTCTATACCATAATCTACTATCACTCCCTTTCTCAATATAGGCTTCCACTAGATTTTCAGATTCTGTTGAGGGAGACATAGAGTTTGTTTCCCAAGTGTATCCTTCATTATATGATACTTGTAGAAAAATATCATATTCAATTGGAGGTTTATAAAATTCTACTTTTGCGAAAGAAGAATTTATTTTATTGGCTACTGGTTGATGTATTTTTGTTATAGCACTTGAACTACCAATATCTACTAAATACCACTCTCTATTGACATTTCCAGCCGCGTCTAATGCATCTACTCTAAAATATCTAGAACCCTGAGACCTTGTTCCTAGATTTATTAGCATTTCATCAACTACAAAATTTTCGTTTATTTTTTCTCTATTTATACTATAGTCAATTAATAACGATGAATAGTCCCAAACAATATATTCGTCTGGATGAAGATCAGAGATTGAAATTCCTACATTCTCTGTTCCTTCTAATAGATTTGACGAATTGCCATATACATTGAAATTAATTGTTGGAGGTATATTATCAATGGAAAACATTACACTTCTGTAATGTGTTTCTTCTAATCCATGAAATGCTATGGTTAAATTATAGTCCCCATCTATTAATTGTAAGTTATGTCCTCTTTCTATATTTCCTAGGTTAACGGAATTCAAATAAGTGGTAGTTTGCCAGCCTTTTGTATAATCGATTTGAATGTCTCCAGAAAGTACAGCTCCATTCATTGGATATCTTATCCATGGATCTGCATATACTCCCATTTGATGTCTTACGGTTGTTATGAATGTTCGGACTCCATCTAAATCATCTGCCATTACTGTTGAGCCAAAAACACCAAAATGTATTAAGCTACCACCAATTGGACCTTCAGGAAAAATTTCATATATTTTAACTCCATAACCATCTTGAGTAGAAGAAATTGCCCAATCTGCAATAACATGTGTATTACGCGTTATCATCGTATTTTCTTCATGAAATGAATAGCCAAGACCAAATTGTGAAATACCCATTTCATTCATGTGGTTTGCAACTGGGTGAGGATTATTATTCTCAATACGAAATGTGGCACCAGATACGGTATCCCGAGTTCTAGAATAAAAACGACTACCAAACCAGTAGAAGTGTTCTCTTCTTTCAAGAGCTTCCCAAAATCTATAGTAACCACGTGCACTTGTGGCATTTTCTCCATCAAAAGTAACTGAATGGCCACTTACAAGGGTTGCATAATTGGTGTTTTCATTAAACTCAATCTCAGCAAAGAATCCATTTCCATTCATCGCGATTACATTTCCTCCAACTTTAATGAAATTCATTGCATTTCTATATTCATCTAAGGTGATGTATTCATTATGAAAGAACACAATGACATCATAAGCAGGTAAACCATTATCCAAGAAAATATCTCCTTGGTGTACTGCTTGATCATTAATTACAATCAACTTTTCAGATGGATAACCTAGAGATATTAAATTTGAAATAAAGGTACTCGCCCTATTAGAAGTGGACCACCCCGAACTTGGTGCTATTTGTCGAAGATATATTGAAGAATTAATTTGCATACAACTAGCTAAATTTTGAAAACAACTATAGTATCCACTATATGCTGCCTTTGTAAATGTTGGCTGTACAAATGCAATTTTTGGATAATATAGATCTACATTAAATGGATTTATCTCACCGGTAATTGGATATGTTGTTTCAACAGTGGATGAACTGCTGGATGAAGTATAGGGTGATGATGTAGTATTTGTTTGATTTGTATTAGTTGGATCATCAATCGTTTTATTTAATGAAATAATTAATATTATTAGAATAATCCCTAAGGATAATAGTATAGTTGTTCTCTTTCCCATCTTCCTCATTTTAATTTACGAATCATTAAATTATTTAAACATATCTCATAAGGAACTCTTATATTGAATATTGAATAAAAGAGTCGACTAACTATGATAGTAATTTTAATTTAGAATACCAGTAGTCGCGAATACTTAGATGATTGCTTAAATAATTAAATAACGCGCAAATCTGACAAAAAATCCAAAGATTCAAAAAGTAGTATTTTAGCTGAAAATTGAC
>JAOUKW010000299.1 GCA_029882335.1 Candidatus Heimdallarchaeota archaeon
CTCTTTATGGTTTTTCTGTATCCTTATTACTTCTTGAAATCTTCTAATTAGATACCATAAAAGTAGTAATGTTGAAATTGTGAACAATATAGTATCTATCAGTGTAAATACAACTCTAATTACACCATTATGTAATAAAATAAGTTTTACATTATAAAATAAGTGTGAGGAAAGTATGATATTGGTTGACACAATAATTATTAATTGAAAAATATGCCAATAACTAGTTTTAAAATTTGGTAATAAAAACGCAAGTGTAATTAAGATATAAAATGGACCAACAAATAACCAACCAATTCTAGTAAAAGTCAGACTTGATTTTGATACTGTGGAAATTGAAGATAAAGACATGCTAATCGTGGCCATGAGTATCGCAAAAAGTGTAAATATTGCAGCCATTAATAATAATTTTCCCTCTAGAATTGGCGATTTAATGATATTTCGTGATGCCACAAATATTGAAAGAATTAAGATTGTTGAAAAATATGCACAAAGGATAAACTCAATCAATATCACGATTAATACAAGTTTGATAAATCTTTAAATATTCCTTAATGTGAGTAAATTTTTGATAAGATGATGAATTTCAAGATCATTTTTTCGATTTATATTTGTAATGTTTGAACCCTATAGGAATATCTCAAACTGGATTATTTTCAATTAAATAACAATGATAATTACAAAGAATATGAAATTAGACCAAATTAGATCAAATATTTTCTAACTTTTTGAAATTCGTGTTCAAATGAATTAAATATAGTAACATCTCTTGGTTTTTCTCTCATAACCTCAATAAGTTCTTTAAATTGAGATTCAAACTTCTTACACAAATATTTAGTAATTGATTTTGTTATTAAAGAATTCTTAGAAACAATTACAATACATGATGCAAATTGACCAGAAGTTATATGAATGACTTTATCGCCAAAAATTATGTCCTCCATTGATTGATTGCTCTTAATTGTATCTTGAAGTGATAAATTCAGAGTAGTCATTAAATTTCCCAATAAATTCATAGCAGGAATATCTGATTGATAATCTTTTGAAATCAAAGTTATTCCTGTTTGATGATCTGCAAAAATAACTCCATATATTTTGACTGGTATTATAAATGGATAGCTAACGTCTTTATAGAAATAATAACCAATAATAACAAAGACAAATGATAAAGGTATAAAAAATGAAAAGCCAGGTAGTTTATTTTCTATTGGATTTTTGATTCCTTTAAGGTTAAGGGTTGTAAATGTGGTAAATATTGTTATTAAAGATAAAATTATTGTTGAAAATAGTATTTTTGTAGAAAAATATTCTTTATATTTATTTTGAATTTTTTTTACTTGATACAATCTCTTGATTAAATAAAATATAAAGATACCAGTGGATATGGTAAATACAACAGTATCAAGTGGTGAAAATATTATTCTAATTATTCCTTTCTCTATAAGTACAACATCCACAGAAATAAATAAAATAATGGAGAGAGTTACGTTTATTGAAACAATTATTGTAAGTTGAAGGATATCGAAATAACTGGATTTAAAATTTGGTAACATAAAGGCAAAAGTAATTAACATTGTGAAGGGTCCCAAAGATAACCATCCTATTTTGATTAGAGTAATACTTGTTTCATTAATTAAATCTTCTGAAGATATAAACATACTAATAGTTGCAAATAATACAGCAACCAACGTAAAAATGGATGCCAAAAAAAGGAGTTTTCCTTCTATAATTGGTGATTGAATGATATTTTTTGATGTTATCAAAAGTGTAATGGATATTATAATTAATAAATATAATGAGATATAAAATTCAATCAATATCATAATACCTGAATTTTTATAAAAAACTATAAACATTTTTGATCTATGTCAATTAATTGATAATAATATCTTGTATTTGAATTAAATAAAATATGATCTTTCTTGTATTTACAAAAATGGTATGAATGTTGATAATATTACTGTTATAAAATATATTACCATAATTGATGGTTATAAACATTAGGTAGGAATTAATAAATCAATATTCAATAACTAATATCTTTAAATTTAGTAATGCAATAAAGGGATATATGTTGCGAAGTAAAAAATTGGATCAATCTTCGTATATATTTAAATCAAAAATGGATCAAATTGATTCTAATTTTAATTTATTTCGCGAATTAAAAACTTATACAATGGATTTTCCTGCAAATGAAAATATTACATTTATGAATCTTTATCTTCACTTTTTTTCTACTTTTACTGATTATTTATATCATAATCCAATAACAGAAGAAGAACGATCTAAAAATCCATTATTATGGAAATATTTATTTTTTAGAGATTACCAAAGTTATAGTGTAATATTCAAGAACAGGTTATTTATTAATGTTTCATTTGAAGAAGTGAAGGAGCGATTTAAAGAACTTGATATTCGTTATAAAATCAAAGATATTAATATTCGAAGAGATTATACAGAATTGAATAATCAAGTTGAAGATTCAGACTACTATTATTCAAAAGGTATATGTCAATATGGTAAACCAACTAGTTATTTACATCTTGGACCGTATAAATTAAATTTAAAATACATTATTAATTTTATATTTTCTAATACCAAGGTTCTATATACACTTGAAGTTTCTTATCCTGTGGTAATGAAAATAAAGAACTTTATATTTTGTTATTCAGATCATATTGAGCAAAGCAATGGATTAATTCCAATTGAAGATTATATTAAATTACAAATCAAAGGATAATTAAATTAAATAATCCAATTATTCTAATCATCATAAAGCATTAATTGTAATTTATAATTTCCCTTCAGCAATTAACATTTCTTTTTGTTTTTCCCATCTATCAAATAGCTTGGGATATTCATCAAAAAAGAAATCGTAGAAATAAATTAACTCCTTTAGTAATGAAGATCTTTCAGTTTCTTTTTGATTATGCTCAAATGCTTCTTTTATCAAATTTTGAAAACCGACTGCAGCTTCAGTTTTCTTGTTTACTATTGATAGCATTTCAAAATTTAATTCATAATAGTCTTCTCTTGATCCGGGAATTCCACGTTTGGTTAAGAGAGACATGTTAACCATTGGTTTTAATGCAGTACTTACTGTTGATTTGGCAACCCTTAACTTGTCAGTAAGTTGTTTTAGTGATTGTAAGGGATTATCTGAAATCATGAGAAATCCAATAATTCTTCCACTCATTTGAGTGTACCCAAAAGATTCAAAAAATATTCCGGATTTTTCGATGAAACGATCTTCTTTGGTTAGTTTAGCCATAAATATCTTTTTTATTTAAATAAATTTAATATTTCATCCTATAAATACTTAATTTATATATTTGGCTGTATGTAAATTATTATGATCGAATTTCAATAAATATACAAAATTTGGTATAAGTAATAAATTTGTTCAATTATATCGTTCGGAATATTCCGAATGTAGTGAATATTTATATATCTCTTGCGCCAAATTATATATTATGGATCATTGTATTCGACACATACAATCATTGGAGTTGATAAATTGAGTACTCTAAAAGCTGAAGAAACTGTAGGTGAAGTAATTATTGACATTAATAATGTTACAAAAATCTATCCTGGTGGTGTGATTGGTATAAAAGAACTTACTTTACAAATAAAGAAAAATGAAATTTATGGATTTCTTGGTCAAAATGGTGCTGGAAAAACAACGACTATCCGATCTATATTAAATATTTTAATTCCTGAAAAAGGTGCAATTCATGTTGATAAGGAGTTAATTTCTAGAAATAATCCAAGTATAAGAGAAAAAATAGGGTACCTACCTGGTGAATTGCATGTACCAACTAATTATACTGTTGAGAACTTCCTTCATTATATGGCCAGTCTAAAGAAAAAACAGTCAGATCGATTATATGAAATAGCGAATAGATTTGAATTGCCATTAGACAAAAAAGTTAATACTTTGAGTAAGGGAAATAAACAAAAAATGGGTATTGTATTGGCTTTTATGCATGATCCTGAAATATACATTTTAGATGAGCCTACAAGTGGTCTGGATCCACTTTGGCAACAAGAGCTTTATGATTTAATCTTAGAAGAAAAATTAAAGGGAAAAACCATATTTTTCTCTTCTCATAATTTGGATGAAGTACAGAAAATATGTGATCGTGTTGCGATAATAAGAGAAGGAAAGCTGGTAACGGTTGAAATAGTAAATGAATTAGCTCAAAAAATCACCCGATTTTTAACAGTGACAATTGAAAACTTGCAGGAGAAAGAATTAACTGATATTCAATCAAACGTACAGGTTGATTCATATAATATATTATCAGGAGAGATAAAAATAAAAATATCAAAACCACAAGATGTATCTTCCACTCTTGGGTATTTTGGTAAATTTAATGCAAGAATGAGAGATTTAGTTTTTCCTCCTGCCTCTTTGGAGTTATTTTTCATGGAAAAATATAGGGATTAGGTGAGATTAATTGACTTTACTTAGAAGACTAAAATTTCATACAATGCGATACAAAGGTGAAATTATCTATTCTAGTATTATACTTGGATCATTGATGTTAATGATTGCTGTAGCCTTTCCTGATGACAGTGAATTTATAGCAGAATATATGTCTATATTAACAGAGGCTGGACTTGATGCACTATTCTCAACTGCAAATTTAAATCTACCTGGATGGTTATTTTGGGTTTCTTTGATGGGATCTGCTTATACTTATTATGTTTCTGCAATAGCATCCATAAAAGTAGGAGCAAAATTATATCCTACTCAGGATGTTCAATCTTTGGAATTAATTGCAAGTTCACCAAAAAAATCTCAGACTTATTTTATTGAAAATATATTAGCTAGTATGATTACGATTACACTATTTTTCTTGCCTTCTTTTATTATTTTATCAATTTATTCAATAGCCAAAAATACAGCGGATTCAATTCCTAGACTGGCAGCTATGTTTTTGTTTAATTCCATGGTATGTTTATTTTTTGTTGCAATTACTTCATTTGTAGGTATCCTCAAATTCTCTCAAAGTTCTGGATCAAAAATCGGTTATTTTTACCTGATATATGCATTTTTGATTGAATTAGGTGCAGGATCTATTGAAGAATATAAAGATTACACGGATATCTCTGTTAATTCATATTTATCGCCTTCTGCAGGTATTTTAAGTGGTGAATTTAATTGGTCTGAATTTATAATTGTGGCTTTACTTTGTTTAGTATTATTTTTAATGAGTTTTGTTGTAAT
>JAOUKW010000295.1 GCA_029882335.1 Candidatus Heimdallarchaeota archaeon
ATTTCACGTCCAGATTATATTGAAAGAGCAGGATCTGTGAAAAAGAGCAGATTGCAATTTTTACCCAAATTTTCACCTCGTGGAAAGCTGGCTTTAAAATATCCTTTGATATTTGATCAATTTAGAGCAGATCGAAGTTATTTCTTTATATGGACGATAATTATGGTTATTGTGTCACTATACATTGTATTTTTATTCAATACTGCACTTAAAGATGATCCATCAGTACTTGTATCAACTATGGCTTCATTCGAATCAATGTTGAAAGCTTTTACTTTAGGGCATCCTGTTGAGGCATCATTTATGGGCTTTTTATCTTTTGAAGTGTTTGGTTTATCTTGGTTATATTATGGTGTTTATATCTTAATTGTAGCGATTAACATTCCAAATAGAGATCAATCAAAAGATGAACAGGATTTAATTTGGTCTAATTCTATAACTCCAGAAAAGGTAATATATCATCGAACGTTAAGTTTGATTATTTTCTTTACTATTTATTATTGGATGACATTTTTTGCATTGACAGGGTTTTCTTTACTAATGAATTTAGATTATAATACTACTGAAGTTTTTGCATCATTTATTGTGGGGTATATTTATTATATTGGCTTAATTTTATTATTAACAGGAATTCCAATGCACTTCTCAATAGGAAAAGGTAAGAAAATTGCATTATGGTATTATGTTATCTCTATTTTACTCCTATTAACTGCATTTATGGTTGATTCAGTTGAATTTCTCAAGTATTTATCAATTGTATATTATTATGACCCTGTTGGTATTTCTCTTGGTAAATCGAAAATTATAGTGGAACTTTTCAAATCTATTTGTGTATTTATCATTTCAGCAGCTATATATCATTTAGGTTTAAAATACAGATTCAGTAAAATGGATTTATTATAACTGTGTTAAATCAATGAATTCCCAACGAACAATTCAATATTTTTATTCATTTAATTTTATTTTAATTTAAAAATGTTTTAATAATAAATTACTATTTTTAATACATGAAAAAAATAATACCGTTTCTAATATTATTATTGTTGTTTATTTTACCCATAAATGGAACAACAGAATGGGATGATTCCGTTGTCACTGGTGGACAACTATATTGGCACGCTGAAAAATCAGAATTAAGAGATTTGGATAATAATGAAGTTTATACAGACAACAATTTGGTAGGTGGAGCAAATGTTCCTGATGGAGAGACTTACATTACAATTGATGAAAATCCAAGTAATACTTTTGATTTAATCAATGGAGATAGAATCGAATTTACCATTGTAATAGAGGGTGATATGATATTCATAGTTGATGATTATAATTCAGATTATCATTTGTTAGTTTTACCAATTGGTATAGAATTTTTTGAACTTTTATTTAATGAGGTTAATCTTCTTGAAAATTTAACTTCATCAACGTTCGTTAGTAAAGATATTACTAACGGAATTGCAACCCTTGTTATGATATATAACCAAACAAATAACGTGACCTATAAATGGAATATAGAAACTGGAATTTTATCAGAAAAAATGGTTTTAGCTCCCTCTGGCTTGAGTTTACATATTGTTGAAGGAAAAAATAATTTTTTAACAATTCCTGTACTTCATGTATTTGTTTCTTTGATCCATTTAATTTTTATTTTACAGATAAAAAAGAAGTTTACGAGTAGATAATTAAATAAAATAAACCGATTATCTATATTTTAAATTAATTAGGATAAATCAAGTAGAGTAGTAAAGTTTATAGTTTTCAATTACAGTGTTCTATTTTAAATAATTATTAATTTGCTTTAAAATTATATACAGGCTTCATAATAGTAATGATATCTACTGATGAAGCAAGGTTTCTTATGATTTCCTCTGAGTTTTTATATGCCTGAGGAGCTTCATCAATTGTTTTTTCCGAAACACAGCTTGTCCAAACATCTTTCATTGTATTTTTAAATTCTTGGAGATTAATAATCTTTTCAGCTTGGGTTCTAGATAATTTCCTACCAGCACCATGAGCTGCCGAGTAATTCCAATCTTCATTTCCTTTTCCAACACCAAGAATTGTTCCTTCTGCCATATTTAGAGGAATTAGTAATTTTTCTCCTTTATGGGCAGAAATTGCTCCTTTTCTTAGTATATTATCATTGAAATTGATATAATTATGAACAGATTCAATAAAATCTAATTCTTGAATTTTCAATCCGAGGTAATTTATAATATTATCTGCCATAACTAACCGATTTAACTTTGCGTAAATCTGTGCTATTTTCATATCTCTGAAATAAGCTTCTCTATTTTCATCCTCAAGATATTCTAGACCACTCGGTTTCCAATGTCTTCGCTTTAACTCGTCCGTTTTAGATTTAATTAGCATTGGTATTTGATCTTCTTTACCTTTTAGTTTTGCTTCTTTAACTATTTCTTCAAAATTAATTTTTTCATTAGTTGTTTTAGGTTTGAACAAATCTTCTGCAATAGCTTGATGATACAATGCAATTGCTAATCCAAAGCTCCTAGAACCTGAATGAATTATTAACCAATAATTACCTTCATGGTCTAAATTAATCTCAATGAAGTGATTTCCTCCTCCTAGAGAACCTATTGACCTTAATACTCGATCTATATCCTGATATTTATCCTTGATTGCTTCCATTGATTTTATTTTATCAATGAAGTCAGTGTAATCTCGAATTCCAGTATTTTCTAAGTTGATTAATTCAAAAAGATGTGATGCTGGATATACATCATTTCTGTGTCTATATCCTGCAGGTACTTTTTCGCGAATTATTTTATCTAATTCTTCAAAGTTAGGTGGGGTAATACCTATTTTCCAAGCAGAAACCCCACATCCAATATCCACACCAATAATATTTGGAACTACCCTATTTGTTAAATTCACAGTCATTCCAATGACTGCCCCCTTACCAGTATGTACATCTGGCATAATTCTAATCTTCGTGTCCTCTAATGCTGGATGATTCACGAGTTTTGTAATTTGAATTTCAGTTGAAATTTCTAGTGAATCAGTATAGATTTTAGCCTTACTGTACGTTCCATTAATTTCTATCATGATATTTCACCTCATTTGGTTGATTTATTCAGAAAATTATTGTTTTTTTCTCAATTTTTGATTGAAATAAAAATTTAAATTTTTAATCTTCAATGCTTAAACCTTTCTGAATTAATCTTAGATGAACTAGCGGAAATTTCCTTGTATTATACTAAGATTTAGTTTAAACATTGCTTATCAATTTATATTGTAATCGATTATAAACACTTTGATTAATTAATTGTTCATATTCACTATATTTATTATTTGTTTGACTTAAATAAATTGTATTTGAATATCTTTATTATAGGTATTATTTTCTTGCATTTCAGTTATTATTGTATTAGAACTTATAATTGTTTATAGTTGTTTATTAAAAATATAATTGGATAAAATAAGTCAAAATTTAATTCTTATAAAATACAATATTAAGTTTCTTTTCGTATAAATTTATGAGAGACTCTATAAATTACCCCTATCAATAATAAAGGCATGATAGATAACCACAAATTAAAATCAAGAAATCCGGAAGAATTATCTGATGTATTTTGATCTGGATTTTGATTACTTGATGGATTTTGATTACTAGGGTTGTTTTGTTGTTGAACAGTAAAAGTCCCAGAGATCGCAGATTCATTATGTTCTATACCTTGAACAATAATATAAAAATCACCAGTACCAAAGGTTAATTGTATTGTAGTACTAGATCCTCCAAATGATAATTGATTTAACAAAGTATCGGATGATGTATATATGTATAATGTAAGTTGATTTGAAATAAAACCATTAATATTAACTGTCATTACATCATTTACCTGAAATACATCTCCCGAGGAGGGATTGTTAATTACTGGATTTGCAATGGAAATTAACTGCTGATTAGTTTCGCCATATTCTACTCCTTCGATAACAATCTTATAATTATGTCCAAATGATATGCCATTGGCATTCCAAACTATGGATCCATTATTTAAAATGTTATCCGCAATATTTTCAATTAAATTATCTGAATCATCATAAAGATTGATATTAACATGATTTGAATAGAAACTAGACCAATTTATATAATTATCCATTCCTGCAACCATTACTCCAAAGACTGTGATGATACCTGGTGCTATAACTGTAAATTGATCTGAAAATATCTCCTGATTTAATACTGTTATTGAAACTGTATAATTAAATGTTCCATCAAATCCTTGAGTATCAAATAATACATAATTATTATCATTTGATTCATATAATGATTGAATAAGAATATTATTTGTTGATACTCTATATAATTTTATGACTGGATATTGAATAAATTCACCATACCATGTTACATTAATTAGATCTCCTACAAGATAATAATCACCGAGTGAGGGAGACATGAATTGTGGTTTATGAACAGTAAAATTATCACTCATGGCAAATTCATTGGGGTTATCTAAGCTTTGTATCTTAACCTGATAATTTTGACTGGCTATAGATATATTATTTACAGTCCAATAAAAATTGTTATTTGAGATAGGATTGTTAGAATATTCTGTAATATTGAATAGGAATACACCATTTAATAGAAGTTTAATACTTACTGAAGAACCAAGTAAACCAATCCATTGAATATGTAAGGATGAACCTTCTCTTGTCTCTTCATTAAGAACAGGATAATTTACATTTCCACTAGTAATTGAAAATACGGGTGTTTCAAAATATTTGTTACCATCTAAACCTGTGACTCTTATCTTATAGTTAATATAATTATCAACAGTATCTTGAATGATATAAGTATATGAACCATTATTGAGTACTGATGGTGCAATAACTACATATGCTTGTGTATTTTTACGTAATTCTATTTTCACATCAGAATCGATATAACCAGTCCAATTAATTTGTAGTGATTCACCTTTTTTATAATTTTCACCACCTGTAGGTGTGGTTATTCTTTGATTTACAATTTGAAATTCATTTGAAAATATAAAAACGGTTGAATCTAAATTACTTGCAACTCTTATAGTGTAATTATTTGTATCATAAATCCATCCTGTATTTATTGTATAGCTTCTTGATGTTGATGTTGTACCAGTGTTGAGTGTATAAATTAGATCAATACCTGAAAATATTTTTACATTGACTGCACCTATAAAACCACTCCAAGTGGCTGTAAGTACGTCTCCTTTGTAAAATGTAGTTGGACTTATAGTGTTAAGCGCGGGATTCATCAGATATAATGAATGACTGGATAAAACTAAAGTTAAGTCTGTTAAACTTGTTACTTTAATTCTGTATACTGAAGAAAGAGTTAGAGTATTTGGTACAGTCCAAAATAAACTACCATTATTAACCATACTTGAAGAAATTGTAAGTA
>JAOUKW010000508.1 GCA_029882335.1 Candidatus Heimdallarchaeota archaeon
AGTTAATTAGAGATACAGATTCATTGCTCATTAAACCACCTTGAAATGAAAGTACTTTAAATACAGATAATCAATTGATAATAAAACAAGTGCGATAATGGTCATTATTTTTAGCAAGTTCTTATCCTTTATTTTAGCTATTTTGATCAAAACAAAAAGCAAGATGAACATAACCAATAAGGTAATGAAAAATATCTGTTCTAGTGTAAGTGAAATTACTTTGATATTATGATTAGAGCCTGCATTTACGGTGTTAATAAATAAAACCACCAATATCAAAAATAATTTCTTCATTTGAACACACTCATGTATGATAGAAAAAGTCGATTAATACATGGAACAACATGATAATTAGTAATGAAAAAGACACTATTATTCCTTTACGCGAGATATTTATCAAATTTTTCACATCATTTACAGTCAATTTTATTTCTTCACTCATTTCTATATATACCTCCTATTTAGTCCAAATAAAGATTAGGATAATGGTAAAGACTATACCTAGCCAGATATTGTGAGTTTTAAAAGAGGTTGTTGCAGTAGCAACGTTGGGTTTCCTATAAAATATTATTAAACCATATAAAAATAGTAAATTAGGAATTACTAGCGCAAGCATCACAATATAATTTGATATAAATATGTATGAAACAACATTACCATAAATCATCGAGATTATTCCAAAAATCATGGTGATTAATGCAGTTTTTTCCATGCCAAGTTTCACAGGAAGCATGGGGATTCCAGCTCGAGCATAGTCATCCATGTTTTTTGCAGATAAAGCCCATGTATGAGATGGAGTCCAAACAAAAACTAGACCACCTAATAACCAACCTTCAATTGGAACACCTAAGAACATTTGTGTATCAATTTGTGCTCCGATTTGATTCAACATTTCATATCGGGCAGCATATCCAGCCCAAACGGGTGCTGGACTTGCCAATCCACCTAGAAGAGTATTTAATACAGACTTTCTCTTTAAATAAAGAGAATATCCAAGTAAATAAGAAAAAACACCCCATGATATGTGTATTAATGTAAATATACCAAAATAAAACCATGAAGTAGCTAGTGAGAGAAGAATTAAGAATGAGCCAAAAAGAAATACCTTTTGGACTGCTAATGCATCAGGTCCTATAGTTGGACGGTTTTTTGTTCTTTCCATTAGACTATCAATATCTCGATCAATAATATTGTTTATTGTCATAGCTCCCCCTGCAGAGCAATATCCTATGAGTACAAATACAATAACATCAATAAAATCAATATTTTCAATCGAGGGAATTAAATACGCAACTATCCCGGTAATTGTTAATAATAAAATAATTCGAGGTTTAGTTAACTGAATATACTTGTTCAATAATTACTTTCAAATTTCACATATTAATTTGCTATCGGTAGGAAACTGAGTAAAATAAAAATTATAGTAAGATTCAAAATTCGATATAGATATACATCATCCTTTTTGTATCTACAAATTTTATATACAATACCAAGTCAACTTAACGATATAAATTATTAAAAGGAAATTTAATTCTATTTTTTATAAGTTCTATCTGTAACGTAAATTATACAAGTTAATAAAATTCATTCAATTTTATATTGATATATTTTGTTAGATTAATTTATTTAATGTTTGGTATTTATTGTATCAAAGACGACCGACATCCCATCCACCAGATAGGATTAAGAAGGTAACAATATAGAATAACATGAAAATTGCAACATAGAATATTCCAAAAGTGAAGGTTGATGGAGCTTCTAATTTAGTTCCATTTTCATGCTCTTCAATTTCGTATTGTCCAGGTATTGGAGAGTTCCAATCTCCTTCTTTTTCAAGTTTTTCTCCAAAAAATAGTGAAAATACAATATTGACAACAAATAAAATTCCTCCAAAGACGGCTAGGATGGCACCGAAACCAAGAATCCATAATCCGATATCCCAACCGGGTAAATCAATTCCATTTCCTTCATAAGAAGATGTTGTTGCAGTTCTTCTAGGATATCCCTGTACACCTGCAATAAACATACCGGTTGTTAAGATCAATAAACCAAGGGAATAGATATGCAATTGATATTTCTTCATCCAGCCAAACATGATCTTTCTTCTCGGAATTAACTCAATGAAATAATAAGCAAGTCCCATAAAGGCAACAGTAGTACCGGCAACAACGGTCAAATGGAAATGTGCAACAATTCTTAAGGTATTATGAGTAATCATATTTAGCTGATAAGTACCTTGAATACTACCAAGAATACCACCAATACCAAATAGAGCTACTGACCAAATAATAGCGGGAATTGCAGGTTGATCCCAGTCTAACTTCTTCATCCAACCATATAAACTACCCGAAACTTCTTCATCATCTTTGTGTTTTAAGCGAACCTGCTTCTCCAAAGCACCAGGAATAACAAATGCATGGATAATTGAAGGCACAGCCAAACCAAGAGCTAAGACTGTTGCATTAGTCATTTTATACACCATGGAATATGCAGGATCTACAATTAAATGGTGAGTAGCTACTGGAACTGTAAAAACAAGGTAGGAAAAGAATGCAAACCGAGAATATTTTTCATTCAATGGTTTTGCACCTGTTGATACAGCAATTAAAGCATACCAAACTGCTGCAGTTGCAGATATATTGATATATTGTGCTGTATGAC
>JAOUKW010000509.1 GCA_029882335.1 Candidatus Heimdallarchaeota archaeon
ATAATGAAAAATAATGGTTTCTTCATCAATATCAACACTCATCTCATTAAACATTGTCTTCCCCCAAACCAATGCACTATCAAAGATGAATTTATCGAATTTAACTTCTGAATCCTGATCTCGAATTTTAATATCATATTGTATTTGAGCCGCTACTGCATTAAAATTCGCCTGCTTCCAATGAGATTTTAAGCCCCCAAAAATAGGTTGAAAATAATTAGCAATCTCTTCCTGCCATTGAGGACCTCTCCTCATATTATCATTCATCACACCTCCATCATCGAAAAACAAATGATAATCAGAAGGATTTATATCTGAAAAAAAACTCACAATACTAATATTCAAATAAAAATTAAAACATTTTTGAAAGAGTGCGTCCATATTATTTCACCAATCATCTCCACCCAATCCAATTCAAGTTTTATTAATAAAGTGAAACTTGTTTCAGTAAGTAAATTTTAGCAGAGAATTACCTTAATTTGAAAATACTTTTATTTATAAAAGTATTATTAGTGCTAATGAATAAAAAAAATTTATTTATGTTAATCATAATGGGAACGTTTGTATTCAATCATCCAGTCACTGGTGTTCCTGGTGATAGTTTTGCAGATCCAATTACTGCATATCTGGGAAATAACTACGGTAGTATTACTGGAAATGAATATGAATATTTTTGGTTTGATAACTTGGGATCATATAAATTCTCCTTAACAGGCCCATCAGAAACTGATTTAGATATGAAAATTTATGATGGAAATCAAAATCAGATAGATTCAGCAACCTCAACTTCATATCCTGATGAAACCTCCACAGCCTCAACAAATGGGTTCTATATAGGAGTATATAGTTATAGTGGAACAGGTAGTTTTACTCTAAATATTGAAGAAGTAGCACTAGTATCTTCTTATGAATATTATAGTGGATTCAATATGGGTGATGTCTTGGAATGGACATATAGCCAAACTAATACAACATCATCAATATCAGATTCTATGCAGGTAACTGTTGAATTTTTGACCGATTCTCATGTAGACTATGTTTCTACAACAGAAAATCTATTTCACATAAGTATAAATGGATCCTTGCAACAAGATGATATGGTTGGTGTATATTTAATACCAGTAAGGATGAATTATGGAGATGGTACATATACAACAGATTTTAGTCAATTATTGACCAATTTCTGGGGGTCTACCGATGTCAATTGCTATAGTGGACTTTGTGAAATACATATTGGATCGGGTATAGCAACTTATGATGAATTAACTGGTGCAGTACTTAGTTATTCAGGTATGTTTTCAGAATTTGAAGAAAGTGTACAACTAGTAACAGATATATCTCAATATCATCCCACACCAGGACCTCAGATAGTATCATTAGAATATTACGGATTTTCTCAAGGAGATTTATTTGAATGGAGTCTTACTGAATCAAATTCAACACATACTGAAACTAATATATTGTCAATTGAAGTTCTAGTAAATAATCCCGTAGATTATATAAATACAGAGGAAATATTATTCAGAGTATCTTATGATGGCGATAGCTATCTCTCAGAAGGACCGGAATTTCCATTACTACCCATAAGATTAAATTTAGATAACGGAACATCACTCTTATTTCAGGACATCCTTGAATTATTCTTTGAAGGTGATCCTGTTTCTTGTAATACTGTTGAATGTACTGTAATGTATTCGAATTCTTATGGAACTTATTCAGAAACAGCTACTATAAAATATGACCTCGCCACCGGATTACTAACAAGTTATGAAGGAACAGTTACAAATTCAGGAAGTAGCTCTTCAGTAAGTGCAACACTTGATACTCCATTACCAGGAAGTTCAGGTAATACAGATACAACATCTAACGGATTTTCAATACCATTTAATTTGTATTTCGGATCAATTTTCTTAATGGGAATACCAATTCTCAGACGAAAATACAAATAATAATATTGAAGTTTAGTGACAATTTTTAATATAGAATAATAAGTTAATATATATCAATTGCAATTTTACAAACAATTAAATTAATATAAGTTAAGTATACAGTTCACTTGTGATAAAATATAAGCTATTTTCTTTTACATTTATTTTGTTACTCCTGGTAATTTATTCAGGTAATAACACAACTTCTGCATTAACTCAAAACTCACCCTTACAAACGACACCTAACGGATCAACATATCAAGTTATTGCAACTGTATTAACAGATACTTGGTCTACTGGGCAAACATATGAAGTACAGGTAGATTTTATGTTGATGAGTTTAGGATCAGACTTCAATTCAAATCCGATAACTAGTTTTGAAAATGTTGTAACTACTCTTCAAGTAGGGACTTTATTGCAGATCTATGCAGGAGGTGTTTCAAACCCATCAACTTTAGATCTATCAAATATAGGCATATCGGATATTCAAAGTACAATGTTTACAATAACAGTAGATCCTTCATTTCCAAGTACTGTAGAGATTGCTGTAGAAGCAACTTTTAATGAAAATGGACCTGGTGGACCATACACACCAGAATATATGTTGAGAATTCCATTATTACCGATAACCATTCGCCAACCACCACAATCAGAACCAGTAGATTTAGTTAGTGTATCTGGAGACAATTCTGTCACTCTTAGTTGGACCCCACCTCTTGATGATGGAGG
>JAOUKW010000118.1 GCA_029882335.1 Candidatus Heimdallarchaeota archaeon
GATATGAGTTCAATAGGCATCAATCAGTTCACTCGTAGAATAAATTCGCCTGTAAATATTGTAAAGCACCTTTCAATCGAAAAGCAAGAATGACAGAGCATTTGGATAATATTCATAGATAAGAGTTGATTAATGAAATTACATCTGTGATGGAAACATTGAAAGAAGATCAAAGGTCCTATTTTAAGGTTTCAAAATTGATTGGTGTGTCCCGATCACTATTCAGTAGTTATTATCACTACACGGAGTTATTTGAAAAAGAAGACACATTGAAGAATAGATATTATGCCTATGCAAAGCTACCTAAGAATAAGAGAATGAAAAAGCAGGGTGAAGTTTTATCAATGGGGGTGAATATACTGAAAAAGAAAGGAATTGAGATCACTCAATCTGCTTTAGCTAGAGAAATAGGTGTTAGCAGAGCGATATTTTTCAGAAATCCTGAATTTAAGACTCTATTAAAATAGTTATCGAGTAATAAAAACATATCAATCAAATGGTTCTTAATTAAACCACCATTTAAATTTTATTGGAGGTCCAACGTGAAAGAAGGCAGATATATCGAGATGATAAACTCCCCAATCATAAATCTGTCGGATTAATTTTCGTGTACTCTGCAATGCAGAAGCTGAATCCATCATTAACCATTCATTGTAAAATAGTGAAACTATTTTTTTTGCCATTTTATCATCTACTCCATATAAGGTTGAAATAATTGAGGTCATACCTTTTGAGAGAAAGGAATAAGGTAAAGAAATGCTTTCTAAATTAGAAACAACATTCGTATTACCTGCATTACAAGCAGATAAAATTCCAAAAGAAGGACTTGTGAATTGTATAGAAGAAGTAAGAAGATCCCTCACTGATAACTCAGTTTGATTTGAGGTTAGCATTTTGTGCTCAAATGCAAACTCTGGTGAGGATGTGATACCTTGGGGAAATTCAATGTGCCCAGCAAAATGGACAAGAGAATGTTGATCTTTTGTTAGGATAGATAGAATTGTTTCTTTAGGTGCTTTAGAATCAGTCAGCAATTGAATACTGCTAAAATGGGGTTCAATGATCTTTCTTGCGTACTTAATTTCTTTTTCAGATTCCTGCAATTCTATACCATGATTCAGATTTCCAAATAATAAAGCTCTTTTAATAGTATCAAATCTTGATGGATTGAGACCTTTTAAACCTCCTAAATAGGAAGTTATACTCAGACCTCTTGTAACAGGTACTAAGTCACTTAAAGAATTATAATCCCCTTTCTTGCTAATTTCAAGTACTTCCCATGGGATATTCATTAATTCACCATGAGGAACAATAATCAGATGATCAACATGATCTAACTGTTTCAATGGATGTGAACTAGGAAATAGCTTGTCATCTGCAAACTGTCGGTTTTTGTCTGAATTTGCTTCTGACTTTTGTAAATCGTCCAAATGGGGATAAAAATTAGGAATTGAAGATTCGATAAGCTCAATTTCGATTTTGCTAGATAATGTGATATTGTAGTTCAGCAACAAATGACTATCTTGGTCACGTTTGCCAACAATATAAACTGAAACAACTATTATATCCCCTGGATTGATTTTATCTCGCCATTGTTTTTGGAATTCAATAAAGATGTCTGAAAAATTATTTAGACTCAAATCACTCTCATATTTTTGATTCATTTCAAGATTTCTTGTTTTTTCAATTAGTTCTAAAGATTGAACAATATTCGTTGAATTTTGATAAAGTTCAGATAAGGCCCAAGCAAAACCAATTCTGTGATATTTAATATTATGCAAAATCCTGTTTTAAAGTTTTACTGAAGTGGAGTCTGATGTTTCTTGAAGTAATTGAAATGCCTTTTCGTATAATTTATAGGCTTCTCGATGCATTTTTCTCCTCATTAATTCTTCCGCATAGTTGTAGAACAGATTTATTGATTGAATGGGAAATTTGTTAACATCTAATAATTTGTCAATTTTATCTTTTACGTCGTCGACTTTCTTGGTAAGACCTTGATATACATAGATTATCAATAATGTTAGCAGACTATTCAAATAACTGTCTCTACGATTGTTTTGAGCATTTATTTCAAGGGATTTCAAACAATAATTCTCAGCACCTTCATAATCCTGAAGCCAAAAACTTGTTCTTGCAATCGATGAGTAACAAACAATTAGTTCAAAATTCATTTGATTGGAAAGGAAAAAGCCTTCCAACATTTTGAGTTCATTCAATGCTTCTTGATAATTTCCAATATCAATTTTCAATTGGCAAATTGCCAATTCTGTACGTTTGACTGAAATTTTATCGTCAAATTTCTTGGCAATTGATTTAGCTTTATCGAAGTATTTGAACGCTTTACTAGTGTTATTTAGTTTTTTACAATAAAGGTCTCCTAAATTATGATTAATTGAACCCTCTACCTCATGATCAATTTTGTGGTTCTGAATTTCTGTTAATCCCAAATTCAATGTATCAATTCCCTCATCAATTGAATTTACCTTTTTAGTAAATCTAGAAAGGATTGAACCCTTTGTCTCAAGGTTTAAGACATAATTTATCGAGTAATGCAATTTTTGGCTTGATTTTAGGGCAATTTCATTATAATCAAGTGCTTTATCATATTCATCCTTATCACGGAAAAAAATGGCTACCTCTCTTGCAGCTTGGTAATTCAAGAATGGATTAGGATCTTCAGCAAAATGAATTAACTCTCCAATCAGGTGATTGATTGTACCAGAGTCGTTTCTCTGTCTTAATATTGGCATTTTGGACAAAATAGCGCTCAATTTGTCAATGTCACTTATATTGACATCTGAGTGAATTAAATTTAACATGCTTAGGGATTCATCGTATTTCCCAATATTTCGATAATAATTTGCTTCTAGTAAGGTAATCTTGTGTTTAAGCTCCATTCTTAAGTCTTTGGAGTCAATTTTACAAATCAAATTTTTACATTTGTCAAGAAAATTTGGGATTATTTGATATTCTCCACACTCCATCAGAACATAAATTGCATTTATTCCATAATTCAACTTTAAGAAATTCTCATTTGATAAAAATTCATCTCCTAAAAATCTATATGCCACAGGTTTCCCCTGGTTGAAATCTAGAGTAAGTCGGAAAAAGTCTAATTCATAATAAAAGTATTTTTCATTTAATTGTGTATTATCTATCTTTTTAGAAAATCTTTGTAGTTTTTCAAAGATCTCTCTTAAACATTTAATATTGCTCTTTGATTTAAAATGTGAGTATTCTGCAACGATTAAATCAAAAATAACGAACTGGTTATCAATTTTCTCAATTAGAGAGTTTGTCTCAAGTATTAATGATTCGATGTTTGGATCATTTTCTTGGGATAAACAATGTATCAACTTGGAGTTAATACTTCCGACTATATTCCAATGAGCATAATTCTCAGCGATTTTTTTGCTTTTATTCAATAATTCTTTCGCGTTGCTATAATTATTGTTAAAGAGGTGGATTTTATCTTGTGTTTGTAATAGAAGTGACCGATAAGGATGATCCGGATAATTATCAATAAATTGCTGAATAACATCTTCTCCTTGATCTTGGAACAATTTCAAGGTTGATCGGGATATCATATCATAGTAGTTGTCAAATAATGCAATTTCTTTATACTTTAAGCAGAGAGCGGGAGTTGCCATCGCATTATTTATTTTTTCAATGTCATCTAAATCGTGTAAAATTCTAGCAATTACATCTAAAACTAACATCAATTGTTTATCAGAATTTGAGAAATCACAGACTTCTAACATCTTCAAACCTGATTTTAGCAATTCCCCAGTATCAAGTGATTTTAAGGCAATTTGCCACTTTAAATTCACAAATCCGCATGTTTCTAAACTATTTTGTATTAAGTCCTCCAATTTATTTGCACATTGCTCAGCAAGTTCAATCGAATCAAGAGAACAATAAACTGTCACTAATCTTGATAAGACTCCGATCTGAAACTCTTTTCCATTTTGTTTTGTCTCCAGATACTCCAAAACTTTTTCAAATTTGGAGAGTGCTTTCTCAAAATTTCTTTGGTGATAGTCCATCTGAGCAATTTTTTCAAGAATATCATAAAATAAAGATAAGTTTTCCTTAACTTGATCAATTTTGATTAGATCTTGATAAATCGCTTTTGCCTTCTTATATGCCTTTTTTTCATAAAGTTCATCTGCTTCAGTGAGTTTCTGTTGATATTCATTCACTAGCCATTCCTCTTTGGTTACCATCTTTTTTAGAAATTGGTTTTCTATTGCCAGATATTTCAGAATGTGTTGCCAAATATTTCTGAAATACTTGTGAGTTTGCAGAATAAGTGAGATTTAGTTATTAAGAAAATTGAAAATCCCATAAAATTTTTGCAATAACTTGAGACTATTTGCAGAAAAGTTGAGACTGATTGATAAATATGATATGATGAGATTTTTAATTATAATTTGCAGAATAAATGAGACTAACTTAAATGATTGATAAATTTGGAATTTATCTATAGTTAACGACCTTAGATATTTACTCATGATGAGTAAATGCTGGAATAAAATGCATTCTTGAATACCATAAATCTATGAGCTTTTATTAAAATAAACTATCATCTCATTATGCCATCCCTTATTATTTTAGGTCTTTGTTTTAATACTATTGGAAGCTTCTTACTTGGATTTCCTCTATTAAAAAATAAAGAAGATATCATAAAACAGTCAAATAGCCTCAGTGCACCAATGACATTGTTAAATGAAGGTCAAGAATATATGGAAATATTAAATGAATCAGTAAAAAAAAGTCTTGAAAAAGATAACAAGATTGGTTTTATAGGTTTGCTATCCTTGGTTATTGGTTTTATACTTCAAATAATAGGGTTGTTAATATGAACATTTAAACATCAAATCCCTGACATCAATATGTAATTGCATAACCAAAATGTAAAATTTTACACATAATCTTTATATAAGATGTTTCACAATACATACTTATGTTATTTCAAATAACCCCATCTATTGATTCATCATCTATTGATTTCATTCATTTTAAGACAATGAGTATAAATGATTTGGTAAAGATAGGAAAAATAGAATTAGAAGATTTAGATCAACCTAATTTTATTATCACATTTAGAGCAAAAAATCAGAGGATGTTTTTATCCACCTGGAAAAATTATGGCTTCCGACACGTTACCTGTACAGGCGTCAGAAATGAAAATACCATTTCATCATCTTTTCTCAAGTGTTTAAATCACGAAATTGGCAACAGAAAATGTAGCTATTATTCTAATTTTTTTCCACAGGAGCGTTTAACAAATATGAGCATATCAGATGATATTCTAAATAAACAAAATCAGAGCAGTGAACATTTTGGGAGACAACAATACATTGATGATTCCCATTTGCCACAATATTCTGCTATAATAAATTATGAAAATAATGTTACAACGAATCTAGATCTACTTCATGATTTAAGAAGATCAATAATTCCGATATTGAAGGACAAAGATATTGGGAGAATAATAGTTGGAACTTCATTTTATATACAATTTGATGATTGTACTTATATTGTAAGTGCAAAACATGTTTTAGTCAACTCTAATCAACTTATTGATTACATATTTGGCTTTGAAGGAAATATATTAAATGAAATATATTTTTTGAAAAGAGAAACCCTAAAACAAACTAAATTTTCTTGGACATGGTTAGATATTCAAGGAGACATTGAACTTGATATTATTGTTTCTAAAGTAATATTTACTGAAGAACTAATTCAAAAATTAGGATTAAAACCAATTATGGTTGATTTAGCTGATTTTAAAATTGGACCTGGTGATGAAGTCAGATCTTTTGGATTTCCTCATGGTTATGGTGAAGATACGAAAAATTTATTTTATTTTAATAAAGATAAACATAAGTTAGGTTCAGATATTATTACGCTAATTCCCTTAAGCCTAAAAGGACATCTATTAGATATACATGAACAAAAGGGTGTTGTAAACCTAACCAGTAATTTAGCAGCAGGAAAAGGATTAAGTGGTTCACCTTTAATTCACATAAAAAACGGAATTGGCAAACTATTAGGGATTAATTATGCTGGACCAATTGCGATTACTGATAAAAAAGGTTTGAGAGAAGGAAAGTCACTTAAAAAGACAACAAAATATGCTAGCAAAATGAAAACAGTACATGTAGGTCATTTAATAAATCTCTTACAGTCACCAAATGTGGCATCTAGAGAGCCAGTAATAATTGGGATTGAACATCTCAAAACAGAGTATCGAGATTTAAGCATTGTTAATTCTGATTCTAAAACAATATCCTAAACTATTATATATGAAAATTAAAATATATTGGCTATTGCATTTAGCCCACCCAATACGCAATTTACTAAATTATTGTCGTAACTTTGAATTATTATTGTTATATACATCTGAATATTGAAAAATACTGAAAGGTGGTCTATTCATCCTATCATTTTGGAAGATGAATCAATTTGTTCCTGGATGAAAAGATTATCTCAAGAATTTAATAATAGCTTAGCAATTGTTCTTAACAAAAAAAGAACTAGACACACCAATTATTATGAAATTGATATTGATCCCCCTAGAGAATTGGTAGAACACCTATCTAAACGTACAGGGGTCTCAATTCAAAAGATAAAATCACATAGCATCAAAGCATATGACACGAAATTTCCTAGTTTCACAACAAAAGAGGGGTTAGTACGCAAGGGCGTCCTTGCTGCGAAAAAAAAAAGCCCTCAATTGATCAGAAAGCTGGATTTTTTCTGCCCTCTATGTCTTAAAGAAGGAACACCTTATTTCAGGTGGTTCTGGAAACTAGGTTTTTACTTTGTCTGTCATGTTCATTCTGTATTTATGGTTAGTAAATGTGAAATATGCAACAAGCAGATAAAGTTAATGCTAGATCACTCTGACATCCAATTTTGCATCTATTGCAAATTTGATTTAAGAAACACAAAACCCCAATTGACCAATAGCTTTGGAAATGATTATGATTTTATTGCTAAGATAGCTCAAAACTTTCTCTCTGAAAAGTCAATACATTCAATAGAAATCACTAAATTCATTGGATTTCTTTGGCAATATTATAAATTAGCAACTAAAAGAGAAGATAACAATTCAGATCTATTAGTTTCATCAAAATACCCCAAACTCATCAAAAACGATGGGATCGTACGTAATTTAGATATTTTGGTTTTAAAAGTAATCAATGAATTGCTTCAAGATAGTAAAAATGATTTGGAAAAGCTTCTACCATGTGTTTACTGTGATGAATATACATTTTATAGAAATGATTCATACAGTTCTCATCTAGTGTCTCATTCAAATACGCGTGTGTATCCATGTCCTCAATGTGACCTCAGTTTTAAAAGAAAAAGTACTTTGGAAGATCATCAACAAACACATTCAGATGAACGTCCATATATATGTGAGAAATGCGGCAAGTCATTCAAAAGAAAAACCATGTTAAACAGACATAGGCTTACTCATAATGAACCTTTGCTTGAATGCCTTCATTGTTCAAAAAAATTTAATAGAAATGATTCTTTGGAATCTCATATTGAAAGAGTTCATCTGAAGGTAAAGAACTTTACCTGTGAAGTTGAAGACTGTGGAATGCAGTTTTATTCTTCAATTGAATTGAGTGAACACAAAGATGTCCATCTAGACTACAAAAAACATATCTGCAAAATTTGCAATAAGAAATTCCAAACACCCAGGGGATTGAGGGGGCATAAACTGGTACATACTGAAGAAAGACCATTTCCATGTGATTATGAGAACTGTGATTATCGAGCTAAAAGCGAATCTAGGTTGAAGACACATAAACTAAATGCTCATGTCAATGTACAGAATAAGTGGGAGTGATATGTAAAAATTTTATATAGTTTCATCTATGCTGAATCCATATAATGAAATAAAATACTGAAATAATGGGAGTAATGACAATATCATCAATAAAATTTTTATGAATTGTTATCCACAAATAGTGGGAGTTTATATAGTTAAATGATATTAATATAGTATACTATGCTACAATTGTCACCACAGAGAGAGCCAAGAGCAAACAAGATCTCAACAACAATATTTCATTTTTCTCATAAATTGGGTCGACAAGTATGGTGTGAGTCAAATTTAGAATGGAATGTCGCTATTTTGTTAGATCATGATCCTCATGTAATTGATTTTTGTGAGCAAACAATACCAAAAGAACTTGAAAAAGATATAACATGGACTCCAGACTTCGTGGTTTTGTATGATACAGGACAAATCCAAATTTTAGAAATTAAGTATCAAACTGATCTTTTCTCAGATAACCATGATAGCTATACCGAAAAATTTGATAAAACAGCAAAAGTTTGTGAAGAAAAAGGCTTTGAGTTTCTTGTAATTTCAGATAAAACGGTTCATAAGTCTAGTAGATTAGGAAATTGCAGAAAATTAATGGAAGCAAAGAATAAAACCTCGAAAAATATCACTTTGGAAAATCATATTATAGCTAGTGTTCAAGTAAAAGAACCTAGGACTATTTCTGAAATATATAATCATCTTATTTCATGGAAAGATGAATTAAATGTTGAAGAAGAGGATATCTTAATGTATATTTACTACCTATTATACGAAAATACCTTTAATCATGATTTTGAAGATTTAATTACTAACTCAACCCTATTGTTTCTATCGGACTTGATTCAAATTGAGTCATTAGAAACTTGGTTAAAAACTCCTTTCTGGAAAAATATTCAACCCACATCTCCAAAATCTATTTCACTAACTGATCTTCATTCTGTTCCAAAAACATTGTTTAAGGAAGCTGAGAGAAGATTTGAAATTATATCCTCATTGCTTAAATCTTCTACCGAGGAAGAAGTTAAGGATATTTCGAGAAAGCACGACGTAAGTAGAACTACAATTTGGAGATGGTTAAGTTCTTATCGAGAAAACAATGATTTTCGAGATTTAATACCGAAATATCAAAAAAGAGGAGCGAAAAAGACAGATCCTAATCATCCTCTCCTTCAAATTGGGTTTAAGATCTATTTAGATATGAAAAAACCAACAATCAAACATGCATATGATGTAATGGAAGCTGATGCTGAAAAACAGAACCAGTTAGATACATTACCCAGCTATCAAACATTTAGAAGAAGAATAAATGAACTTGATAAAGAAAGAGTAATAAGAAATAGACAGGGTAAGAGAAAAAGTGAAAAGTTATTCCAGCAATCAAATGATACTTTTCCTCATGCAGATTGGGCATTACAAACCGTCCAAATTGATCATACGCCGATTGATGTCCGTGTTGTTGATGAAGAGGATAGGTTAGTTGTTGATCGTCCTTATCTGACAGTCGCACTTGATGTACATTCTAGAGTTGTACTAGGGTATACTGTGACCTATGATAAACCGAGTAGGCTTTCAATTGCTATGACTTTGATTAATTGTGTCGATGAAAAATTCAAAGTTCTAAAAAAGGTTAGAGAAGCATTCCCAGAATTGGATGTAGAAACTCTTGATATGATAGAGAATAGTGAATGGGGACTAGTACGTGGTCTTCCTTCAACGCTTCATATGGACAATGGTAAAGACTTTGTTAGTGATGATATCAAACTATTTGGTAAAGCATACAAAGTAAATTTACATTATAGACCAGTCAAAGGAGCGAGATATGGTGCTCATGTGGAAAGATTTCTTGGGACTTTAAACAAGAGATTACATAACATTAGCGGAACTACATTTTCTAATGTTGAAGAGAAGGGAGATTACGAATCTGATAAATACGCAACATATACAATAGGTGAATTAGAGGCAAGAATTCTATCCGAGCTGGTATTATATCATGATGATTATCATCAGGGAATTAAAACAACACCAATTAAAGTGTGGAAAGATAGCTTCAATTTCGAAAACCCACAAACATCACAAGGATTTAATATCCCAGAAGATCTTGAAAAATTCAAATTTGATATCTTACCATCTGAAGAACGGACAGTCCAACGAGAAGGAATATCATTATTTGGAATGTATTATAACTCATCTTCATTAAGAAGATGGATAAGAGCAAAAGACCCAAAAAACAAGAGGAAAGCAAGAAAATTCCGTATTCGTTATGATCCTAGAGATATTAGATCAATTTACTTCTATGATCCTGACCAAGAAGCCTATATCATGATATCAGGAAAAGATCCCTTCATGATGAGACTGTTTGCAGATCGACCTTTTTCGTTATGGGAGTACAGATCCATAAATAGTGAAATTGTTAAAAATGGCTTACGGGAGGTAAAATCTCGACAAAAACAGAAGTTAATTGCTAGTCAGCAAGAAATGGATAAAACTGCTAAAAAGAGAACTCAAGCTCAACGAAAGAGGAAATCAAAGAAGAGAAGTAGGACTAAAAAAAGAAAAGAAGATTATCCAGAGAAGGAAAAATCTTCAACCGTTAAAATTACACCTGATGAGGAAGTGGAAGAAGTTTTACCATAAGAAACAGATATCGACAAAATTAGAGATAGTGTTGTAGGGATGTGGTCTGGAGAAGAGGGGGATGAAGATGATGAGTGATCAGAA
>JAOUKW010000510.1 GCA_029882335.1 Candidatus Heimdallarchaeota archaeon
GAGTTGAACGTGAGGATGAAAATATTGTTGAGCAGGTTCAATTGGGTGTAAATTCTGTTTTATATGATCGAGGTAGGTTCTCACCAAAAAGAGAAAAAGGTGTCCACCATTTTCATCGATTACTTGCTTCTGCATATAATAATTTACGTAAATAAACCCTTTTCTTTTAGTTTAAAATAGTTAAGAAGGGTATTCTTTTGATTTTCAAAAGTAAATTTTTCCATTGCTTCTACTTTATTTAACCATTGGATTTCTGTGTGTTCATCACTCATTTCTATAGTTCCTTCAAATGTACAATAATAATTCAATAATACTATGTCTAGATTTAACCTTTTAAACGAATACGCATCTATTAATTGCACAGGTGTGAGTGTAATATCCAATTCTTCTCTACCTTCTCGAATGATTCCTTCTATAATTGATTCCCCTTGATCTAACCTACCCGATGGAAACTCCCAATACCCCCCACCAAAGTCTTTATTGTCACTTCTTTTTCCAAGTAAAACCATATTGTTTTGATCTAGAATAAATGATACTCCCACTAGATACTTTCCTATCATCAATTACATATGAAATTTGATATATCTAATGATTTCTGTTTAATTTATCTATAAATGCTAAAATAAGACAAATGAATGGCAAGAAATATGTAATGGTTTATGAAGGTGATTATTCATATTAACTATAATGCAAGGTAATATTCATGCACATTTTTGGAAAGTACTAGCCATTGGATTAGCTATTCTTCCAGGTGGATTAACAGTTGCCATTTCATTTCTCTTGATCCGTGCTCTCTTTAAAGGAAATATATCCGAGCAATGGGTTCGAGTGAAGAATATTATTAAAACCCGAAAATTGAATTGAAAATTATTGGTTAATTATTCTTGACAATAAACACAACTATTAATTCAATCATCATTCTTCTAAATTGTGGAATTACAATCTGCTCCTTTAATTGGTATGTTACACCTACCAAATGTTACTGCAGTTAGTTTGGATGAAATAATCGAGTTTTCTGTCCATGAATCTGGTGTATTACAGGATTCAGGATTTGATGGGATAATGATTGAAAATTTTAATGATGTACCATTTGCAAAGGAGATGATAAGACAGGATCGATTTGCAACTATTTCAGTCATAGCACATGAAGTTAAAAAACAAACTACTATTCCTATTGGTATAAATTTACTTAGAAATGCATGTAAACAGTCTTTGTACCTATGTGTTGCATTAGATTTAGATTTCATGAGGTGTAATATATGGGAATCTGCTTATGTAACCGATCAAGGTATTATAAATGGTGCAGCATATGAGGTGTCAGAACTTAAACAATCTTTGGCTTCCAAATCCCTAATTTTCGCAGACATCATGGTCAAACATGCCTATCCTTTAGGTAATTTTACATTATTGGATGCAGCAAAAAATGCACTTGATAGAGGAGGTGCAGATAAAATAATCATTTCAGGTAGTGAAACTGGAAAACCTCCTGAACCTTCAATATTAGATCCGTTAAACCAATATAATATATATCCTATTATTGGAAGTGGATTAAATTTAGAAAATATGGAATCTTTTCATGGAAAAATAGGAGGTGCAATTATAGGAACCTCAATAAAATTTAATAAAAAGGTATCTAATAATATAAATCCGAATTTGGCAAGAGAAATTGTAGAAAAATGGGGAAAATTATTTAAATAATCGTATATTAACTCGTAACTATTATCAATAAGCAAACTAACAATCTAATTGATGAAAATAGGCATTACTTTATCAGCAGATTATTTTCCGATAAACCAATTAATAGAGATGGTTCCATTGGTAGATCAGATGGGATATTCACAAATATCTGTACCTGAGATTTGGGGTCATGATGCATTTACACTTTTGAGTGTGTTGACGCAAAAAACTAAGTCAGTTACTTTAGCTACTGGTATTGTAAATATGTTTAGTAGAAGTCCAGGGACAATGGCAATGACTGCTGCATCTTTGGATGAGTTATCTGGAGGTAGATTTACGCTGGGTTTAGGATTGTCAGGACCAAAAGTGATTGAAAATTGGCATGGGATGAAATTTACTCAACCACTAACTCGAACCAAAGAGTATATCGAAGTACTACGAGTAATGCTAAAGAGAGAACGATTAGATCATCAAACTTCTCAATTGGGTGAATTCAAGGATTTTCGAATTTCTATGAGGGATTTTCGATCTGATATTCCCATCCATATCGCGGCATTGGGACCAAAAAATGTGGAGTTAACTGCACAAATTGCAGATGGCTGGATTCCTGTAATAATGCCTTTGCAGGCAATGAGTGATAAAATCAAAGAAATCCATACTATATTGGAGAAAAATGGAAAGGATAAAAATACATTTCAAATTACTCCATTCATTCCTACAGTCATTGGTAACGAACCAGAAAAAATTGCTAACTTGAAAGGTCATTTAGCCTATTATTTTGGTGGTATGGGTACTTTTTACAATAATATGCTATCTCGTATTGGTTTTGAAAAAGAAGCTGAAACCATAATCTCTCGGTGGAATCTGGGTGATGTTAAAGGTGCAAGTGATGCAATATCTGAGGATTTATTAAATGAGATTTGTATTTTTGGTTCTGTAGATGAAGCATTTGAACA
>JAOUKW010000119.1 GCA_029882335.1 Candidatus Heimdallarchaeota archaeon
TCATCTTCAACTTCAAATACAACTTCACCTCTTTCTCGTTTAGCAGATAATCTAATTCTACCTGTTGATGATTTATTTGCGGATTTTCTACCATCCAAATTTTCGATTCCATGAATTGCTGCATTTCTAACCAAATGTAGAAGAGCTTCATGCACTTGATCAACAACAGATCGATCCAGTAGTATATGTGTACCTTGTAATAACAAATCAATCTCTAACCCTCGTGTTTTGGCAATATCTCGTACTGCACGAGGAAAAGTATCGAATATTTGAGATAAGTTGACCATCCTAAGATTCATAACTGTATCTTGTATAGAATTTATTGTATTATCAAATATTTGAAATTGTTCACTCATTTCAGGAGTTACTCGGGAGATAAGGCTTTGGAACCGTCCACGAGTAATAACTAACTCACCAAGTAAATCTATAACTGAATCGAGTCGGTCTAAATTTACCCTTACAGACTGGATATCACGTCTTGTCTTTATTCCCTTTATTGCAGGTCGAATATCTTCAAGTAGTTTAGTTACAATAATTTCATTTATATCACCGACTTCGTCCAATTTTTTCCGAATTTCAGCTTCTGATTGATAGGATATAATTTCCATATCAACATCACCTATCAGCTTTCCATCTTCTAATACAGCAACTGATGGATCACTATGAATAATTTGCGATATTGTTTCTAATGCTCGTAAAACCTGATATCCTCGTGCACCTAATAATTTAGTGTTTTTTGAAAAATTAATTTTTAATTTATATGTTGTACCTAATCTGAGTTCTTCTGCAGGAATGGATTCAATTTCAGAACTATTTTTTAGTTCATTGATTAAGGAATCTACTTCTGTATCTGCAGTTCCTGAATTCTTAATTTCAGAATGAAATTCTTTTAACTTGTCAGCAGTCTTGAATAAGACTTGTATAAGACTTGGCGATATTTCATTTAATGTCAGTAAATGATCCTCAATAGTATGAGTTAATTTGGTAAGATTATCGTATTGCATCGTAGCAGCCATCCCTTTTACAGTATGTGCAGCCCGAATTAAATCTTTGATTAAACTAGTATTTTGGGGATTTTTTTCAACTTCTATTAAGGTGGTATTTAGTAAAGATATATTCTCATCTAATTCTGCTAAAAATATATCCAAATATTCAGTCATATCTTCCATATATTTACCTTCAAAAATTTATTAATATAACCTGTTAAATTACTAAATACTTTACTCTTTTTCAAGTATTACTCTCAATAGCTTTTATGATGCCATATACTATTCGTTTTTTGGGTAAAATTTCATTAACAATACCTGCTTCAATGACAGCTCGATTCATTCCATAGATTTCAGAATCTTCTTTGCTTAATGCAATAATTTTCCCTCCCGCCTTTGAAACAGCTTCAGAACCTAATTTTCCATCTTGACCCATACCAGTCATGATAACAGAGATAATATTCCTTCCAAAAATCTCTACAGCAGAATTCAAGGTGACATCAACTGCAGGTTTAACATAATTGACATTGGGACCATCAACAAGAGATATTCTAGCAAATTGATTTTTTGTAGGTGATACTAGTTTTAAATGTAAACCACTTGGAGCCAAATAAACAACACCAGGTCTAATCATTTCCGTATCTTCGGCTACTTTTACATGAATCGTAGAGATCTCATTTAATCTGTCTGCAAGTTGTTCGATAAAACCTTTCGGCATGTGTTGTACAATTATCACTGCAGGAAAATTTTTTGGAAATTGTGGTACTATCTCATTTAGTACTTTTGGACCACCAGTACTTGTACCAATAATGATTAATTTACTATTTCGACCTTTCCCTGAATATAATTCAGTCAGTGCATTCATACTTGGATCTTCAGAGAATGTATCATATTCGTTATATTTAGATCGATCAAGAACATGATTGTTCCTTCTCGCGTCAATAGTTATTCGGGATAATTGTTTATCTTTTGTTGACATCCTACTTTTAGTCAGCTCAATTCTGCCCTTAAATTTCTTCAAATCGAGTTTTGATAGGATATGTATTCTCGTAGTTAACGCAACTTCAGATACTACATACGATTTATTTTCAACACCTATTTCAATACTATCGACAATTCCAAAATCTAGTTTATCTATTTCTTCTATTTTTGATTTTTCATTTTTTGTGTATAGCAAAAGAATTGGAACGGGATAATCGTTTATTATTTGGAGAACGATCTTTTTCAAGGAAATATCAGGTATGTTAGTCGTAACTATTATCACATCAACTCTAGTATTTCTAACCTTACTTAATAATTCAATTCCAGAAGTAGTTTTATCAATTACCGTAATTTTTCCAGTATCTTCTATCATCTTGCCTAATTTGTCCAGTTCCCATCTAGAAGAATCAGCAATAATTACATTAATAGCCACCAATTATCCTCATACATAATTATTTAATTAAATAATAATAAGCTATAGAAAGTAGTCGTAAGTTTCGTTTAGAATCAATAATAAAATTTCAAAAATACTACAATTTTAATTTTATTCGGAGATTATTCGGATACAATTTTATCAATTGCATTAGAAAACTCCAGCATTTTAAATGGTTTAGTTATGAAATCTTTCGCACCTAATTTTAGAGCACCACCAACAATTGATGAATTTGAAATTGATGTAAGCATAAGAATCTTTGCATCAGGATTAATTTCAAATAATTGTCTCAAAGCCTGTAATCCATCAATTTTGGGCATTACTACATCCAATAAAACAATATCAATTTCTTTAAAATGATCTAGATAGTATGCAATTGCATCAAGCCCATCAGATGATTTGTATACAACTTGATGACCCATTTTTGTTAACATTCTTTCAGTTATCATTGTCATAAATTTTGAATCATCACATAAAAGAAAACGTGCCATCTGACATCAGTAATTCAATTTATTCGCCCATTTTTCCTTTTATTGCATCTACAATTTGGGTTTTTGTAGACTTAGTATTTACTCCATCAATACCCATTTCAATAGCTACTTTAAGAAGTTCTGCTTTTGATAAAATATTTAGATCGAGTGGAGATTGACCTAATTCTCCTTTATCTGTAGAGTTTGTTGGCATTTGCTTAATTCTACTCTCCAATTTGGAAATATCATCTTGATCCATATCATTGAGTTGAGAATGAGTTACAACAATTTCTTCATTTCCTTGTTCAGTTAAAACTGATTCTCTTATTTTTGCAAGTTTATCTAATTCATTAATATCGAATTCGGACAATATAGTGTTTAATGATAATATAATCAATAAATTTTTATCTATATTTGCCACACCATCAATAAATGCAGAAGAGGTTTTATCTGAAATTAGATCTAATGTAGATTGGATGTTTTCATTTGTAATGGTGACAACGGATTCTACATAATCAACAAGGAGACCTAATATGGTATTATCAGCTTTTATTATTATTACATATAATTGTTTGTCATCATCTTCATTTGCCTTTTGAGTTAATGTGTTACTTGTTTTAATGGATAATCTCTTTTTCAAGTCAATACAGGTAACGATAACTCCTCTAAAATTAATTATTCCGGATACAAATTCTGGTGCATTGGGTATAGATGTAATTGAAGATGGAACAAAGACTTCTGTGACAGAATGAACATCAATTGCAAAAAATTCATTATTTAAATTGAATGTAACATATTTCCTCTCTTGTAAAGTTGTTGACATGTCTAATATGCCCTTAAAATTTTCCTTTATTAATTTTAATTCAAGTAATTCATTTTTAGAAGAAATATTCCTATTGAATTGTTTAACATTTGCATTTGAATACATAGTAAAACAACTAATTTGATAGACTGATACTTCTATAATGAGAATTAACACTTTTTATAATATTTGATAAATTAGTTGAGTTAGAGTTATCATGGCGGTTTTTATGTCATTAATGGAATTATTTACCAAATTTTGAATAGATAAAGAAATGTGTATCTATAGTATTATTGAGGATTGAGAATATTAGAGAAGAGAATTTTTCAGTATTTCTATCTATAATATGTTCTAACTAACTTGAGGCCGTTTTCATAACAGCTTTAATTATTTCTTCATTTCTAAATGGTTTAATAATAAATTCTCTAGCACCGGCCTTAATTGCGTCTAATACGAAAGCTTCTTGTCCTAAAGCCGTAACCATAATTATTTTTGCGTTAGGATCAAAACTCATAATTTCTTTTACTGCTTCAATACCATTTTTTTTAGGCATTACAATATCCATTGTTACTATATCAGGTCTTTTTTCTGCGTACATATTGACGGCTTCTGATCCATCTTTTGCTTCACAAATCACTTGATAGCCACCTTGTGTGAGTATCCGTCTTAAGACCAAACGCATAAATCGTGCATCATCAACAACCATAATAGTTGACTGACCATTTCCCACAATTCAATTAATTTTACATCCATTAATAATTATTCGATCGAACAATGATTAAATTTGTTTAAATGAACGAATAATTAAGATTATTTATCAATAAAAATTGGGTATTATCATTAATCAGCTAATTTGTAAATCATTGTGTGAATTATGAATTTAAATTTTAAATTCTTCAGAATTGCAATTTAACGTAATTGTTATTGGATAATATTTATGTTTCATTTTTGCTGATCATATCCATATTTTACTCTACGAGAGTACAAGAGATAAGGTATACCAATTTTATTTATTACATTTTTATACCATACAACAGAATTATCTTCTAAATCAATTGTACATGCTACATCTTCAACCACAGCACCTGCATTTATACCCCACCAACCTTTTTTGCTATGATGGATTCCTCTAGCTTCATGTAGGTGACCCGAAATTACAATATCCGCCAATTTTGAATCTAACATTTCTCTAACTGGTTTACTACCCACATGTATCCTCTTATGTGGCAAATAATCAATTGAAGTATTTAGAGGTGGAGCATGTGAAATTAAAATTGTTCGATCAGCATGGTGATCAGACCTTCCAATGGTATCAAGTAATATTAATCTTGCAATATCTTCCGAAATCTCACCAGGCGTTAATTCTCGATTATATTCATTGGGTACAGCAACCCATCCATGTCCAATAAATTGAGTATTATCAATTATAGCAGATGTATCTGAAATCCAAAAAATATTGGGATATCGATGCGAAAATAAGGACAGCCAATCTCGAGTCTCTTGTGTCTCAGTATTACCATGTATCAGCATCACAGGAATATTATAACTTGCAATTTGTGTTAGTAATCTTTTTGAGGTTCGAATTTGTTTGTAGGTCAAACGTTCAATAAACCTGCGATATATATTCCTAACATAATTGGTTCTATTTCCACCTCTACCATATGTCATTACTAATACTGGAAAATCAATTGATGAGGGTAGATCACCTGGAATAACTATTACATCAGGATTGGTTTGAAAAATTAAATCATCGAGTTTCCATTTAGCACCATGCACATCAGATAAAACCAGTAATTTTATGCTAAACACCCATTTAAAACAAATTAAAGAAAATCCTTAATTTAGTTTCGATATTGATGGTTTATTAATTTATGTAATAAATTATGGTTTGGCTTTTGAATTTATAGTGCTAATAACTACTTCTACGAATTCAAAAAATATCTTATCTGCAGGACCTTTTATAAATAGATTGTCTATTATTTTAAAAGGAGTTTCTTCAATGTTAAATTCAATTATAATACTTCCATTTTCTTTAGCATAAAAGGGATACTGTGCAACAGGATACACGACTCCACTAGTACCAATTATTAGTAATATATCTGCATTAATCAATAATTGTTCTATTTTAATCAATTTTGAGTTTTCTAATAATTCACCAAACCATATGACAGATGGTCTTTGATACGAACCACACTCACATTTAATTTTAAAATCTAAATTATTAGAATTAATTTTCTTTGTAAGTCCACATTTGTCAAAGCAATGTGTTTTAAGAAGAGTTCCATGAATTTCTATTAATTTATCATCGGATTGACCCGCCAGTCTATGAAGACCATCAACATTTTGAGTGATTACTCCATTTAGATAGCCTGATTTTTCCAATTTAACCAATCCATGATGAATTTGATTTGGTTGAGATTGTAGAACTTTTTTAATTCGTTCTTTATACCATCTCCATACGGTCTCTGGATCATTAGTAAAACCACTGACAGATGCTAATTCTTGGGCTAGTTTTCCTTCCCACAAACCACCGCTACCTCGATATGTTGCCAACCCAGAGGCAGCAGATGCACCAGCACCAACAATAGCAACTATAGATGGTTTAGTTGAACTGATGTTATTTAAAATTTCTACAAGAATGTTTTTCCAATTATTCATAAATTATCAACTGGATAATATAAAGAAGGGAGATATTAAAACATATAGGAGCAAAATTATAAAGAGACCAATGATTGCAGCACCTTCTGGAGAATTTCGAATCATTTCCTTACTAAATGTTCTTGCAATAGTGGATCCGAAAGACAATTGATTCCTGATGGATAGGTCGTTTTTACTAAATAAAATTTTATTTCCAATTTTTATTTCCGGAATAGAATTAATGATTGCCCAATAAAGGAAAAAAGGAAATCCGATAATTAATAAAATTGGTAATAATCTAAATCTTGAATCTGCTTGTGATATCAAAAATGAAATGATAATTACGAATAAATATGTAATAATAGACCAAAACCAACCATACCATGTTTGAACCTGATTTTCGATACCTCTACCTGTATTTTGTAATTGATTTACAACTTTAAAGTTTGAATTATCGTTTTTAGAATGAGTGTTTAGTAGTTCTTGTTGTTTTCTTCGATTTTCTTCAGCAACTTCATTTAAAGTATCTTTGACTGCAATACCTGCTTTTATTCCAAATTTGACTCCTTTTTTTGTATATTCTAATGCTTTTTTACCTAAATCTTTATTTTCATTATTCATTCCTTTTTCTTCATCAGACATACTAAACTTCAATAATCATCAGTATTTAAAATGTTTCCATTACTTGAAAATCATCCTTGTATAATTCTATTATATAGATTATCAATTTTAAATTTGATTGTATTTCATAATTATTTATTTAATTTACATTGAAATCGGATTTGAATTTGTTTCAAATAAAACACAAATATAGAACAATAAGTTATAATTAAGAAGAACTACAATATTACCCTTAATAATATTTATTCTTATAACAGATATAGTGAATGAAATCTACCCACCTTTTATACAAGCATACGATTTATCTAAGCATTATACATTAGGACAGATAAATGTCAAAGCCTTAGATAATGTAAATTTACAAATAAATGAAGGTGAGATGGTGATTATACTTGGACCCTCAGGATCTGGTAAATCCACCTTGATTAATATGATAGGAGGAATTGATTCACCAGATCATGGAAAGATAATTATCAATGGAAACGAATTACAAACACTTACCTCTAAAGAATTAACGATTTTCAGAAGAAAATATGTAGGATTCGTATTTCAGTTTTATTCTTTAATACCTACCTTAACAGCTTTAGAAAATGTTGTACTGGCTGCAGAATTGGTTGAATTGAAGGGTAAAGAATTAAGGAAAAGAGGTATGGATGTCCTTAATGCAGTTGGATTGAGAGGAAGGGAAAACTCCTATCCTTCACAACTTTCAGGAGGTGAAAGACAAAGAGTAGCCTTAGCACGCGCTTTGGCAAAACACCCCCAAATAATATTAGTAGATGAACCCACTGGACAATTAGATGAAGAAACCGGCATACAAATGATAGAATTGATAAAGGAAACGGCAAAATTATTCAACTCAACAGTTTTAATGGTTACACATGATAAATCATTAATTAAATATGCAGATCAAGTAATTGAGATGAAATCTGGGAGAATATTGGTGAAAAACTTTGAATAAGGTATATCTTGCAGCAATACGCGATATTGCATTCAATAAATCTAGATCATTAGTGATTATTATCTCAGTGATCATGATAACTTGTTTTCCTATAGCATTCTTAAATGTAGCTCCAAATTTATCAAATATTATTGCTATCGAGGAGGATAATTATAAATTAGCTCATTACAATATATTTTACACTGAATTTGAAGAAGAAAGTATTTCAAGCTTAATTCATGAATGGATCGATAATTATGATGATAAAAAAAGAGACTTTATCGTTGAAGGTAGAATTCATCTTAGTAGTAAAACAAAATCTTTGGGAAATGGTGAAATCAATCAGAACGAGTGGATGGAAATTGAATTAATTAGTATTAAAGAGAGTCTACCTGAAATCAATCAAGTTGTTTTAACTTATGGTAAATTTCCAACAACCAGTGATGAAATTACACTATTGGAAAGCTTTGCTTTGGCAGATGGAATTAATCTGAATGACAAAATCAGTCTATATACTGAGACGGGAAAACAAGATTTTACAGTAGTTGGATTCGCAAAATCAATTGAGTATGCCTCATATAAATTAAGTCAAGTAGCTGTTGGTTATTTAAATATGGACGCGATAAACTCAATAACAATTGAAAATATTGACAATAAAATTACTTCAACATTAGTTTATTTTAATGAAGAAATGGATTTACAAGAATTACGAAATATTGCAGAATATATCAAAGAAAATATTGATAATCTTGAATCTGCAAGTCTTGCTTTGTTTTGGTTCTCTAGAGATACTTCTTATCGAAAAAATCTGTTAGATGCTTTGAAATTGACTTCAAAATATATGACTGCTGCCTCATTATTTGTATTTCTTACTGCGGGTGTAATAATTTTTGTTATAACCAATAGGTATGTCGGTGAGCAGAAAAAAAATATCGGTGCTTTATATTCATTTGGGGTGAATAAACAAAAAATTATTTTCTCTTTCTTCATTAGGATGTTTGTATTAGGTACTTTGGGCATTATACTTGGAATTATTATTGCAAAACTATTAACCCTATACATAATAAATAATTTAGCGGATGATTGGGGATTATTCAGTTCAAGTAGTGAATTAACTCCTTTTTCGATTTTATTTACATTAACTTCAGCAGCAATAGTATCTTTTAGTTCCACATTCTTTGCAATTAGAAGTTTAATTAAATTAACACCATATGAAGCAATGAGAGGAAAAACGACTGAATTAAAATCAACAGGGATTATTATGGTTTTATCTACTTATTTACCTGTGAGAAATATTCGAGCAGCATTTAGGAATCTTACAAGAAATAGAACTAGATCCTTCCTGACGATTCTTGCATTTGCATTAGCATTTACACTCTCGAGTTCGTTAATGTATACACAAGATTCATTAGATAATACAATTTATGAATTTTATGACGAAAATATAGCCTTTGATTTAGAAATTGAATTGGGTTTCTCCAATATGCAAAACCGATCAATTATTGAACAAATAATAGCTGATGATCGTGTTGTAACATATGAGTTTTTTATCAATAATTTAATTCAATTTAAGGATAGACCTGAAAATTTAGCATATTTACTTGGATTTCAGTATAATAGTACTTTATACAGAAAAAATAATGCCAATTTAGTGGATGGCACATGGTATAGACCGAATTCTTCAGACATAGTTGTTTCTAAATATGTTGCTACATCTTTAAACATTTCAAAGGGAGACAAGTTGTCTTTTTATTATTTTGATAGTTTAATTAATGGTACAGTTTCTGGTATAGCAACTGAATTACTAAATAATCTTGCTATAATGATGGATATAGAGTTTATATCTACTGAATTAAAAAATGTATTTAATTTACCCACATATAATGTTCTTCCTGTTGCGAATAAACTGTTAGTTGCTTATCATGAGAATGCCAATATTAATGATATCCAAGACGATCTAAATCAAAATAATCCATATGTGGTACTTGCAGTTTCAAAAGAACATCTTCTTAGAAAACAAGTTGGTCTTGTTAGAAATCAATCATCAATAGTTATTTTAATGGTTTCTTTAGGTTTAATTGTGGGTTTTGTTTCATTTTTCTCTACTCTTTTAATTTCAATAGTTGAAAGGGAGAGAGAATTTGCAATAATGAAAGTATATGGATACAAAAACCAAGAAATAATTTTAGAAATACTAATAGAGGGAATGATCCTCGGATTTTTTTCAATAATCCCAGCCTTATTTATAGGTAGATTCACAGCGGTCAATTTATGGATAAAGATTGTTAGTGACAGCTTTTTTAATATTACTCCATTTTATTTATATCCAACTCAAGTATTTTTACTGCTATTTGGATTTATTTCAATCTTAATTTCAGTAATTCCAAGTTACATTTTGGCAATTTCAAAACCGATATATGAAGTAATCAGAGAAGAATCTTAGTTTTCAATATAAGTCGTAAGAGTATGATTTATAGATTAAATATACAAAATCAGATTATATGTATTCTAAAGTACTAATTGCAAATAGGGGTGAAATCGCAAACAGGATTATAACTTCATTACAAGATCATGGAATTGAAACGGTAGTTACAGCCAGTGATATTGATTTAAACTCAGTAGTAACTAGAAAATCAGATAAAATACTAAGATTACCGG
>JAOUKW010000511.1 GCA_029882335.1 Candidatus Heimdallarchaeota archaeon
GCAAATGAAAATAACATACCATATACTAGAAACATGAGAATAATAACTTGATACCAAAAAATTGAGTAAATCTCTATAAATTTATCATACATATTCAACACCTTAACTGATGATATAGAATTTTTGACCTATGTCTTGTATCACGTGGTATTTTTCTTATAACTTTTATTATAACCCTGTGATTTGTGGGTAGTTTTTGGTTAATTATTTGCTTAATATCCTGTTTCATGTTTTGCTTAATTTTATGTGATTCAACAAATGCAACTATAGGATTTTCCTCAATTGATGACTGTTTAATGGCACAATTTAAACTAAATTTATTTAATACAGAATATTCTAAATCATATGGTGAAATATTTAATCCATTGACTATAATCAAATTAGAACAATTACCAACCAACCAAAGGTTATTGTAATTATCTTGAATTACCAAGTCTCCCGTGCTTAGATGATTTTTTCCTTCTATTGTTGCAACATTCAATCCAGAAACGATAACCTCACTGGCAGGGATCTCTTCTCGATTGATGTAAAATGTATATTTCCATACTGGTGAGAAATTAATGCTCGATATTGGCTTTCCAATACAATATGGTCCATATTTCTTTTTTATGGAATCAATTTGTCTAGTAGAAAATGTGGATATAGGTTCTGCTTCGGTACTTCCAAATGCAGATATTACTTCTGCATGCCAAGTATCCTCTAAATATCGCATAAAAGATAAGGAAACTGGTGCTCCACCAACAAATACCTTACGAATAGATAAATTTAAATCTTCATTGATAAAGGAAGATAATACTTCTAAATATTTAGGAGCACCGTTGATTAGTGTTGCAGTTAAATCCTCCATTAATTGAAATGATTTACTTGCTGATTTTTGATTGATTAAGTCAGGTCTACTGGAAGTAATTTCTGGTAATATTACAGGTTTTGCTTCAATTAATGATCCCAATAAAAATAATGGTAAAGTCGCATATTCAATATCATCATTGGTATAATTTACTTCCTTGAGAATTGCTTTTCTTTGTTGATATAATATCTCATTTGTTCTAGTTACCGTTTTTAGCTTACCAGTTGATCCTGAACTAAAAGTAGTAATTGCTTTTTGTAATGGATCTATTGGATGATACTTGAATGGTTGAGTATGTTTAATCGAGTCATTGGTAAGTTTATGAATGCCTGGAATTATAGTTCCAAAAGTACTAAATTTTAAACTATCCCTGAGTAATAAGTTGACAAACCAAGATTTGGATGATGTAATAATAATCTCTGGTTTTACTCGCTTTAATGTATTAATACTAGAGCGAACGCCTCTTGATGGGTCAAAAAAAGCTAAACTATAACCCATATTAAATGCAGCTAACATTGTAACGTATAAATCAACAGAGAGGGGAAGTAATATCGTTAATAAATTATTCTCGCGTTTTTTAGACATTGATGAAATGTTCGATTGAAAATGACTAACCATTTCTCCTAAGTCTTTGGGAGTATAATTGATATATCCAAAATCATTGATATAAATTGAGTTTTTTGTTTTAAACAGACTTTTTCCAGCTTTATTTTCAGCAGAACAATATAATATAGGTTCAACCGATTGATTTTCCATTAATGTGACAAGTGGATGCTCCATTATTTTCACTCCAAATTTTTAGAATATAATCTAAATTCTCGAATAATTTGACAGAATTTCATTGCCATGTGATGACTCACATAATTTTTATTTGCTAACTGGTATTCCATGGATGCAATGCCCATTTCATTTAATTTATTATGAATGATATAAATTATCGCCCACGACAAATTATGTTTCTGATATTTTGGTATGGTGGCCATTGTCCTCATGATTGGGTCTCTGGGTTTAATTAATCTAAATCGTTTCATAAAAATAAATTTTATATTATTGGTTATATTTCTTTTACCTCGTATATATTTACTCCAGTCATCAATAATCAGAATAAATGATACTGGTATGTTAAATTTATCAAATGCCACCATAGACAGTTCTGGGTTAATAATATATTTTAGTGATTTATACACCTGTTTGTAAATGTTAACTGTTAGATTATCTATTTGAAGGTTCTCAAACTCAAAACTTTGATTGATGATTTCAACTATAAATTCTCTGAATTTATTAAAGCTCAATGATTTTAGTGTTTTAAAGGTAAACATATCTTGTATTGCTTGTTCATAACTAGGTTTTGTATATTGTATAATTTTGTTGATATCGACCGTTCGATATGAGTAATATTGTTGATATAATTGAAATCCTGATTTTACAAATGCATCATTATAGAATATCGGATTTGCTGGTTCTATGTAGGTTGGTTTTTCTCCTGAATAAAATAATTTTGAAAATCCTAATCGAGAACCATTTATTGTGGCTAATATGAAGTCATAACCTTTTGAACTAATATATTTTTCTGCATCTGCAATTATTTCCACTCCTACATCAAGAGCTTCAATTTCAAAGTGACCTATCATTGCTTCTTTAGTTTTGGAATTTAAAAAAACAGAACATTGTCCGATAATTCTATTTTGTTTTTCCATAATTATATCATGTTGTTGAATATATGCAGGAATATAATTTTCTTTTGTAGGATAAGTTTGATCTTCTGCATAGAGATAATTGATAAA
>JAOUKW010000512.1 GCA_029882335.1 Candidatus Heimdallarchaeota archaeon
AATTACTATTATGTTAGATTAGATTACAATAATAGTAAAACTAAATTTGTAACTTATAATTAACCCAGTGATGATCAAATTACTATACCTTTACAAAAGAGATTGTATTATTATCACAAAGGTATAAAGATACTTAATAAATTAGCCATGTATTCAGTAAATCGTATAAGCGATCGGTATAGGTAGAAAATAAAGAAGGATTCATTTTATATTGATTTGTACCTAAAAATTTGAAAGATAATGTAATAAATCGATAAAAGTATGTATTAATTGACAACTACAAAAATAAAATTACTATTACCAATAGAAGCATTTTTGTTTTGTTTGCAACTTGCTTTTTAGATCAACTCATTGAATTATTTTATTGTTTATTTTAAGCGATACAATAAAATATTTTATACCATTAGTATATAACTAATGTATAATAAAGGTAGTATCACATGAGCGAATTTTCAGAATTCAACACTCAAGATAGTGTCGATCAAGCAAATATGCCAATATTAGAGGAAACATATCCGTTAATTCCTCCTTTCGCGTATGCAGTTATTTTGACTAATCCAGTATCTAGAAGAACAAGATATGAAGTCACAGAGGCTCCACTTTCCTCAGAAGAAGAAAGAATATTTAAATTTATTAAAGATGTACTCATTGAAGAACTAGATGTGGACTTCCAAGTTTTATCAGATCAAAACAAATCTCAGGAATACTTAAAAAGGCAAGTTAACTTAATTGTAAAAACATACAGATTAAAACTGGAACCTCAAAGTTATGATAAAATAATGTACTACATAGATCGAGATTTAATAGGTTACGGGATAATTCAACCTTTAATGAAAGATCCAATGATAGAAGATATTAGTTGTGATGGATTAGACAAACATATCTATGTATGGCACAGAAATTTTGAATCCATTCCTACAAATATAAAATTCTCACAAGAAATCGAATTAGACTCTTTCATTATTAAACTAGCACAGAGGTCAGGTCGACATATTTCAATCGCACGTCCACTACTGGATGCAGCATTACCAGATGGGTCTCGTTTACAGATATCTTATGGTAGAGAAGTTACACAATTTGGTTCAACATTCACCATGCGTAGATTTAGGCAAGATCCATTGACGATCACAGATCAAGTAATTCATAATACTATCGATTCTAGAATCGCAGCATGGTATTGGTTCTTAATTGAACAAAGGATGAGTTTACTTGTCGCAGGAGGAACTGCAGCAGGTAAAACATCTTTTCTCGGTGCTTTAGCAATGATGTTAAAACCAGATCTAAAAGTTGTTTCAATTGAAGATACAGCAGAACTTAATCTTGGTTTAGAAAACTGGATACCTTCTGTTTCGAGAGAAGGTTTCGGAGATAGTAGTGATGGAGAATCAAGAGGAAAAATATCTATGTTTGATCTCCTCAGAGCAGCTATGCGTCAAAGACCTGATTTTATTGTAGTTGGAGAAATTAGAGGTGCAGAAGCATATACTTTATTCCAAGCAATTTCCACAGGTCACTCAGGAATGGGTACAATACATGGTGAGTCAGTAGCAGGAGTAATAAGTAGATTAGAATCACAGCCTATGAATGTACCAAGACCTATGTTAAAATCATTAAATCTAATTCATATTCAAAGAAAAGTTAGAACAAGAGGTAAATTTGCCAGAAGAGCAGTAGAGATTACAGAAATTGTTGATCTTGATCCTGTTACAAAACAATTAATCTCAAATCCAGTATTTGAAAGAGACGCAGGTAAAGATGTATTTAGATTCCTCGGTAGATCTTACCTTATTACAAGAGTCACTAAAGATACAGGTATGTCAGATCAAGACTGTTGGAGAGAAATCGAAAAAAGAGAAACCGTAATAAGATGGTTAGTAAAAAGACAAATTAAACACTTTAGAGATGTAACCGCTATATTTGGAGAATATTATTCCAATCCAGATAAAGTATTTGAAAGAGCAAAAAGAGGTTTATCTGCTTAAGTAATTAAAAAACTCGATTTAATTTTAATTAATTTATAATATAAAATTGACTTAATAATTGAAATATTTGGCAAACTAAGAAAAATATACCTTTTCAACAAGAGGATTAGAACTCCATTCATAAATTACCAATGGCGTTCCATCAGAGGATGATAAAATCGTTGTACTATCAAAATTTATTTGACCTAAAGACGCATCAGAACCGTTAATATAACCAAAGTTGTAATTTGAAATTAGTTCAGTTCCTGTATATATCTCTAAAGTGACTTGGTTTAATCCATTGCTATTAAATTTCACATAAAAGGATTTATCCGCATATTGAGAATCTAAATTTATTGTTAATGTTAAAACCATACTACCTGAAGATTGAAGAGATCTTGATTTCGAAATAAATGAATTTATTTCCTCACCTACTACTTGAACAACTTGAACTAGATTATTTTCAACAGTCAAGCTTTCTGCAAACTCTTGATAATTGTTAAATGAAACCATAAAGCTCCCAAAAAGGATAATTCCTAACAGAAACATACTTTGATACATAACTACTTCAGATGGAATGTAAAATACCTCATTCAATTTATAAGTCTAGGATAATTAAAGTATTTTGAAGTTTGAATGCAATTTTATTAACAAAATTTTGTAT
>JAOUKW010000121.1 GCA_029882335.1 Candidatus Heimdallarchaeota archaeon
TTAACGATCATCGCTCCGATTAATGCAATGACTATAAAGATAATAATAATAAACATCATAAGAATCATGAATATAAACCCAATAAATAATGAAACACCTAAAAATTTATATGTTAATAAATAATGTAACTTCAGTGCTTGTATAATTATCTGTTTATAGGATAACTCCTGCATGTCTTTAAGGTACTGCTCCTGTTGATTTTTAATTTTTTCTCGTACCAAGTCAATATTAACATGGTAAATAATAACAAGAATAGATAGAATTACAAATATTTGAAAATCGCCTATTTGTACAAACAAATAATGAAATAATTTAAAAATATAATTCATCTGAATCAGAGTTGAAATATCATATATATTTCATCCTACAAAAAATATTAATGGTAGGATAAAATTATGGAAATATAGGATAAATAAAGATATTAAATGTCATGATTACGTAAGTTGTTTGATTTTTACAAGTTTAGCTGTCGAAGTAAACTGAGGTTTGCTTTTTACATATCTTTCTAAATAATCTAGAAATTCTACCTCTTTTAGATTATCAGAATTAATTGATTCCAGATCTAGAAAATCAGAATATAGTTGATCCTTTTTGATTTGTTTCCTTTTTTGGTTATAATAATTTTCTAACGTAGATTCAATAAATAATTCTATTTTTTTATGAAGATCTAAACCAACAACAGGTGATTCTACACCTTTAATATATTCAATTTTATCACTCGACTTATCATCTTGAATTTTAGGAAGGACATCAAGTGAAGTGTTAATATCAATTTTAGGTTTCTTAATTGCATATTGTTCATTTCTTTCTTCTAGTTCAATAATAGACTTTGGATGGTTAATAAATATTTCAGGGATACCTAGTTTTACTAGTAATGTTTTTGCCTCTTTGATGGTAGGTGCTCGCTGCATGGCTTCTTCAAATATATATGCCCAATACAGATAAGCTTGTTCTTCTAATGTTTGAGGATTGATTCTAGAAATTTTACTTCGATATTCATGAGATAAATTTTCAATACTTTCTTTATGCAATGGTACATTGGAAATCCAAATAACGTAATCAACATCGTTCTTAGTAATTAATTCATTTGTTTTTTCAACATCAGTCTTTGGTACTACTACACCTGCACGATAACACTTAACCTCAATAGCAATCCGTCTTAACTTGGAATATTCTAAATTTCCACCAGTTTCATAATATATATCAGGTGATCTTCCTGAATTACTTAGCTTTTTAGTCAATTCCAGTTTAGAGATGTAATTCTCATTAAATTGAACGATTTGATATAAATTATATATTGCAATTTCAGGAATTTTTGACCTTTCTTTATCTTGAATTTCATCAGATACTAAAAATTTCTGTAAATCCTCTTGAATACTTCGAGGTAATCGCAAAGGATCATGAATGATATTCAAATTACCAATTGCCTTTAGTGGATTACTAACATCAATTACTTCTTGATCATCTTTAAATGAGTTAAAAATATCATGTAATCCTATTAACGTTGATCTTAAATTTTGATCGTGTTTTGCATAGAGATATCTAATGGTTTCATCTGAAAATGGATAATAAGGTAAATTCACATCGGAAAGCATGTTTACTGATTGCCAAAATTTATTTAATTGATGATAAACTATCTTTACAACTTCAAAATCTGCAAGTCTATTTATATGTAAATATTTATGCCACTGATCTAATTGTTGCTGCATATCCCCAGGAATATTATTTGTTAGGTGATTATAACTCTCAAGATTACCTGATAGAACAATTGAAATATTGGGAACCTGTCGTAGTGATAATAACAAGGTGAAGAATTTTACGCTTATTTTTTTTGGATCAACTAGTTCAAATAATTCTTCTAATTGATCGATGAATATACAAAATACCGTTTTTTCGCGAATAGCTACAAGTAATTCAATTATAGCATGGAATAAACTTAAAGTCTCACCTTTTGAAGCATAGAAAAAATCATCAAATTTTTTTCCAGACTTAAGTGATTCCAATGCTTTTATTCTGTGGATAGTTGCAGATTGAGAATAAAGTAACACTTTAACAAATGTAGGATCTATTGTAGACCATCTTCTCTGGATATCTGGATAAAATAACCCTATTGCATTTAATATGGACTCTATAAATGATTCTGCGTATGTTCGATCATTCAAACGTTGTAAAGTTGAATCCAAATTCTCATATGGATCCCATGATTGGAATAATTGCGAAAAATACATTTTATCAGTTTCATATATCGTTTGACCTATGAGTTGAGTACACCTAGAAGCAATTTTGCCCAATAATCTAAATTCTTCCAAAGATCGAATTATTTTCTTAAAAAAAATACCAAGACCGAAATCCTGAATATCACCATATGCCTCTACATATGCAGCATACATATGTTCTTCTTCATTATCATGTTTTCCATCAACGATCTCATTAAATAAAAAAGAGACAAGTGCTGATTTTCCCATTCCAGTCTCAGCCTGTAGTATAATCAACGGACGATCGCTACTGGATGTTGAGGAACGTATGTATCCAAGTAACCGTGTGTACTCATCATTTCTCCCGAATAATTTCTGAGGGGGATTTCTTGGTGTTGCAGTAGCAGGTCTACCTGGGAAAGGATTAATTGAATTCCTATTTATTATAGCAGTATCTCTCTCTTTTTTTTCTCCAGGACCTGAATTGAAGATGTGTGATAATCTAGAAAAAATTAATATCCCTCCAAAACTCTACCCCAATCAAATCGCCTTCCCGATGGAGAAACAACACTACGTGCATCATTATTAATTGGTTCACCCATTTGTAACTCGATTCGTCGTATTTCATATAAATCATATAATATTTCATTTATGCGATCATTTGATAAATTATATCTACTTACTAAAAAATTATAAAATATCTCTGTTGATACTAAAGGACCTTTAGTAAAATTAGGATTTACTTGCTTTTGAACATTGAAAAGTTCATCTATGATAGTACTTCTATCGAAATGTTCTGCAGTTCCACCTAATGACAAATCACTCTCAAGTGAAATTTTGCCTAATGCAGATCCAATCACCTCAATTCTTGAATTTAATATTTTTAGCCCTTCTGAAATTAAATTAAAATCCGATTTTACATCTTGTAAGATATCCACTTTTGATTCATCAGACCTATTATATAATTTTACTACTCCTTTACCAAATTTAGTTAATGAAAAATCAGTTGGACTCTTTGATTTTATTCCCTTTGAGGTCATCCCATAGGACAACTTTATCATATCTAATTTTTCTAATGCCTTTAATTCAGCTCCTTTTAATCCAGAGCCTTTTATGGGTATATCTCTAGTTTCTTGTATATATGGAAATAAACGATTAAATATCATTAGAATCATCAAATTAAATTCAATTACGATTACATTGCTTTTCTCAGATTAGATTATAAATTATTATGAGTGAGTAGAAATAATTGATGAAAAATATGTTAAAAAACGGTTTACAAAAATTTATCTGTTAAAAAGTCTACAATAAATTAAATTTGATTTGCTAACTAAATCCCATTTTATCACATAATATTATTTTTTGTTCACTTATTGATCTTTAACAACCATATTTATTTTTCGATAATATATAGCGGAATGATATTTAAGATTGTTTTAATTTTAAATTAGAAATGTAGATCCATCTAAAACGCAAAATTTAACGAAATTAGACAGGTAAACCTCATGATTTTTTAAAATTCAATACTTTTTAATGAGTTTGAATTATTGCAGTTAACCCGTACTATACGAAATAACTGATTTTCTACCAAATTATTTATTCTTTATTCTGGTGATATCCACATTTCAGTCTGAAAACATACCTTTCTGTATTTCTACCTTATAGGTATAGCATCAATTTTTTCAATCATTTGACAAAAGTCTACATCATTCGCATTTAATTGGTTTACAAATTCACTAAAGAAAATTTCTCTATCATCAATATCTAGTGAGTTGAAGATTCTATTGAATCCTGTTGAATTTAACTGATCTGAATTTAATTCCAAAATCTCATAACCAACAAGAACTAGATACTCCTTTAAAACTTCCTCAACTTCATCTATCATAGAGAAATTACTCATACCTCATTTAATAAATATACAACAGGTGATCAAAAATGAAATTCTATTAAAATATTCTATTTCTGTTTGAAAATGCGTTTAAGTTCAAAAAGAGTAAATATCTTGTTTGTTTATCACAAAATATTTATTCGTAAGATTTGTAATCCATTTATGGTCTATGAAGTAAAACATTCTGATTATTCCAAGCACTCTCATTTATTCAAAAGTTCTGGACCTGAAGGAGCATTATTAGAAAATGCATTTTCTCATGATTTCATATCGCAAACTCTCTATGTTGATGATTTAAATCATTCATCCATTGCTTTACTGAAACTACCTATTGTATTTCTATTAGTTGGAAATCCTGAATCACCCAGTTTAAATTCATTATTAGAAATAATCCCTAATAAATCTGGTTTTACTTTCCCTCATACAGATAATTGGCTATCTCAAATGAAAAAGTATCGTCCTATGTTATCAGTGAAATGGTCCTCAAATTATATGTCCCATCAATCATTAAAAATCGACCATATACAGGAACTTTCTAAAACAATTCCCAAAGACTACAATGTAAAAAGGGTAACTGAAAATAATATTAATGAATTACCAGAAGAAATATGCTCACATATACCACGTAATTTTGGTTCATTTGAGAATTTTCTGAAATATGGGATTGGATTTTGTATTATGGAGGGGGATAAACCTATAAACCTAGCCTCATCTTTGCTACCATATACAAATAAGCTTGAAGTTTACATAGTAACAGTGAAAGATGAGAAATATAGAAAGAAAGGTTTTGCTACCATCGCCTGTGCAAAGTTATTGGAGTTTTGTTTAAATGAAGGAATAGAACCATATTGGAGTGCTATGAATGAAGCCTCGTTAAAATTGGCTACAAAACTTGGTTATGAAAATCCAACTCTTTTTCATGTATATGAAAAGAAGTAAATAATTATCAATTTATTCATTCTTCAAAAACTAATAATTGTAATACAAAAATAATATGAAACTATACTCCTTTACTCAACTAGTTATTATGAAGATGATTGAATACAGATCTTTTTTGTATGATATTTAAATAATTTTTAGTTGTCCAATCGTTTTGGAATACACTTTTATTTGTGTTTAATCATTATAATATAGGGAAGGAGTATTTTGGTTTCCAATAGATTAGAAATTATTCAACAAGACTATATTTGTAAAGAATCTTATAAGGTTGTTATAAACGAGGCAATTGTACCTGGTTTGAAAAAATTCAATAAAAATGACAAAGAGAGATTAAATAAGGCTTTAAATGACCTTCAGTATAAGCATTGGGACTTAGGCATACGTGTAAAAAAATTAAAAGGATTAAAAGAACCTGTTTTTGAAGCCAGATTAGATCAGAGCAGAAGAATATTATTTATAATTAAAAAACTTTCACTCGTTGATACTAATGATATTCAACCATGTATTGTAATTCAAGATATTGTTAGACATAAAAAAGTCAATCAACAGGCAAAAAATGTCCAATCCATCGAGAGACTGAACTTAACCAGTAGTGCAGCTAATTTATTAGGTGACGTGGAAAAAGCAGAAGAAATTTTTGAGTTAGATAGTCTAGAACATACACTTGAAAATTTTGAATATTTTAATGAATTAACTCAAGATTTTCTAAATGACAAAAGTAAATATGATGATTTATCTGGATTACCAAGTGGGATAAGATATTATGTTTTTAATGAAAATGAAAGACTTGAATGGATATTGAATGGTGATTATAAGCTTGAACTTGCCTTATCTATGGAACAAAATTCACTTAGATATCAAGATGGACCATTGTTTATTAATGGAGCTGCAGGAACGGGAAAAACTACTATTTTAACGTATAAATTATTTGATATGTGGTTACATCAATCAAATAAAGTATTATTTATTACCTATAATAAAAGTCTTAGTGAGTTCATAAAGGGATTATTATTCGAGCTTAATGGAAATGAAAAATTAGGGAATACTGTCTTTACCTTGAATGATGTAGAGAAGAAAATATTGGGTTCTCAACAGGAAAAATATGATTTTGAGAAAAAAATTGATCTAAATGAATTTCTAAAGTGGGACATAAAAAAGAAAATGTTTGATTCTTTAGACCCTGTAAAGGTATGGGAGGAAATTCGCTCAATAATAAAAGGAAGTTGTACTAACAAAGAATTAGGTATAATTTCATTAAAAGAATATCAACAAATGGGTAAAAAACGAACTATATTCCTAAACAAAGAAAGAGATAAGGTATATCATATTGCTGAAAAATATCAAATTTGGTTGAAATCAGAAGGTTACTGGGATGAGCTAGATTTAACACAACATGCAATTGAGAAGTTAAAAATAACAAATGAAAGAGATAAAATACATGGAATCATTTGTGACGAGGTACAAGATCTTTCTGAAATACAATATATATTTTTATATCTATTATTAGGAAAAAAATATCAGAGAAATATATTTTTTGCAGGAGATACTCAACAGATAATCAATCCAAGTGGGTTTAGATGGGAAGATGTGAGAAAATCAATGTATAATTTCTTCAAATACAAGGATGAGCGAAAATCAGTTAATGATATTTTCCATCTCCTACGAAATTATAGATGTTCCCTTTCTATGATTAATTTTGCTAATAATTTTATTGAGAAAAAGTGGCAAATTTTTGGGAAAAATGTAGATGAATACAAGCAAAAAGGTATCAAAAACCTAGATAGATTTCTTGTTCATGGATATTTATTAACAGTACCTAAAAAATCAATTCATGAATTATTTGATGAAGTAAGAATGAGTCGTCGTCGTATGTTAATTGTTAACTCAAGCGATACAAAATCATCTTTGAAAAATAAATTAAAATCTGAATTTATACTTCAAATTGAGGAAATCAAAGGATTAGAATTCGATGCTACATTTTTATACAATGTTGCAACAGACACTAATCTCGATTGGAGAAAACTAATCAGTTCCACAGCAAATTACTTTGAAGATAATTATCATAAAATTAATCACGAATTTAATAAAATTTATGTAGCTATTACTCGAGCAAAAAGACATATTGCTATTTATGAAGAGGATGAATATGCAGTTGAATTTTGGAAACTATTAATTGATGATAGAAATTTTGCAATTGCCACTGTTGAGACAATGAAACAAACTTGGAACCAACCACAAAATAAAGAAGAATGGATGGAAGATGCACTTTATTTTCATAAATTAAGTAAGTATTTAGTAGCTGCAGAATGTTATCAAGGAGCAGGTGAACTTCCTTTAGCTATGGAATGTAAGGCACTATTTCATAGACAATTGAAAAACTTTGAAGATTCAGCAAAATTGTTTTTAAAACTAGATAAAAAAGATGAAGCAGCAAAGGACTATGAATTATGCAAACCTATAGAGGCAATTCCATTATTTCAAGAACTTCGTGATATTTATGGAGAAAAACGATGTAGAGCTAGAATTGCTGAAAAAACAGGTAATTTTAAAGATGCAGGAACATATTGGGAGGAAGCAGAACGATATCAGTATGCAGTAAATGCTTTTACTTTAGGAAAATTATCAAATGATGCCAGACGTTGTCAGGCAAAATTACATGAACAATATAATGAATGGAGAGATGCAGCTAACGAATGGAATTTTGTAAAAAATAATGAAAGGGAATATTATTGTTGGTTTAAACATTATGATAAGGAAAAGAAATGGAATAAAGCAGCAGAATATCTTGAATTACAATACAAATGGAATCAAGCAAGTAATTACTGGGTTAAAGCAAAAAATGAGATTAGATCAAAGTTTTGTAATGCTAAGGATCTAGATTTACAGGGTGAATGGAAGAAGGCAGGTATAATTTATGAAGAAATATTGTCTTATCCTGAAGCCATTGAATCTTGGACCAAAAGTGGCGATACTACAGCCGTCATAAGATGTCAAGCAAAGTATTTTGAGATAAAATCTGAATTTACCAAAGCATATCAATCATGGTTGAAAATTGATTATCTTGAAGAAGCATTCAGATGCCTACAAAAGACAGAATATAACGCAAAACAATATTTGGATTTAGAGAGTCAGTTATTTATAAAACAAGGCAGATTCAAAGAGGCTGCAGATAATTTATCTCTAATATCAAGATCAATAGAAAAGAAGTCTGTAATTGAGAATTATAATAAGGCAGGGGAACATGAACTAGCAATTTTATTCGAAATAAATTGTAGTGTTAGTGATAACACATTGAATGATTCTATAGATTTAACTACATCAGATAGATTTAAACAATCGCTTCTTGCACTCAAAATGGAAAAAGAAGAAAATTGGGAGGAGGCTGCGGAATTATGGTATTTATCGGGTAATTTCCCTCAAGCAAAGGAAAATTATCTAAAACGGAATAATAAAAAAATGACCATTCAATCAGAAATAATGCATCTTGAGAAGTTAAGACAATTTTATCCAGAAAGAAAAGAAGAATTAATTTTAGTGTTAATTGAATATTACAAAGAAATAAATGAACTTGAAAAGGTGGGAACATATTATGAATTAATTGATTATTGGATTGAAGCTGCAAAGACATGGGAAGAGATGGAATATTGGGAAAAAGCAATAAAAAACTGGAAAAAAAGAGAGAAGACAGCTCGTATCAATTATTGTATGGCAAAAATCAAAGAAAGAGATGGAGATCTAGAAGAAGCTGCAATGTTGTTCCAAAAACATGAATTTTTTACCGAGGCAATTCATTTATGGAAAATAATTGGAAATTTAGAAAACGAAAAGACATGTATTGCGTTAATATATGAAATTCAAGATCAACTAGATGAAGCCTATGAAATTTGGATGGAGATTAAAAATTATGATAAAGCACGACAAAATTTAGTGAAAGCGAAGAAATCAATCAAGCATGTATTACAACATGAATTACGTGTAAGTATTAATGAGAAGGATATCGAAGAAATTATATTTAGTGCATTATTATTAGGTGATATTTCGACGGCATTAATTCACACTAAAAAAACAAATGTTGACACAAAATATAGAGATATCCAAATTATTGAGAAATTGGTTAAACAAGATTGGAAAGAACTAGCACATTTGACTTCCAAATTTAATGAGCATCTACATCTAAAATCAAATGCACTTAGATTTGAACAACAGCAAAAGTGGGATGCAGCTGCAAGAATTTGGCATCAACTCAAAGATTATCCACAAGCATCTTATGCCTATAGACTTGCAGGATTTGAAAATGAAAGTATTGAAATGGAAATTCAATACATTAAATCTAAACAACTTGTTACAAAAGTAGATCAAAACCAATTAATGAAATGCTTAACAACCCTTGGAAAATTTGAGGAAGTCGCTCATATTTATCAAGAACAAGGAGATTGGAATAAAGCAGCAGATACATGGCTTCAGATCGATATGACAGAGCTTGCTATTAATTGTTTAATGAAGACGGGTAATTATCCAGAAATTGCGAAAATTGAAGAAAAGAGAGAAAATTTTCAGTATGCAGCTAAGTACTGGAAGAAAGCAGATGACATGCAGAATTACATAAAAAATAGATTGTTGTATCTCAATGACAATGAACATAATTGGAAGGAAGTATCAGATTTATATACATATAACGGTCAGGTTGATATAGCCAAAGATATCAAACTCAAACATTGTTATTCTAGTGAATCAGAAGTAGGAAAATTACTTCGAATTGCTAGTCATTATCCTACTGTATTATTTGATCATATTAAAGACTCAAATTTAACCTATGGAGGTGCAAAAAAAATAGTTTCTAAACTAAGAAACTCAGATGTACCCGATTTGGAAGAAATTTTATATTATTTTAAGACTAAGTTTGGTAGAGAATTTAGTTTGTAGTTGAATTTTAGATTTTATAAAACCAGTAACAATGAACAAAGAACGCACAGTGTTATTCCAATTCCTTTAGTTGCATTCATCTTCTCATAACCAAGTGATAAACTAACTAATACTGCAAATATTGGATTTATACCTATAATCGGTGTCAATATTTCTGGTCTTCCAATTTCAAATGCAGTGTAAACTAATACAGACCCCACGGTCCAGGCAATAAATCCTGCAAAGATAAGATATTTAAACGACCTTTTGTTAGTAAATTTTATCTTTACACTACTCTCATTTAGTTTATTCTTTATTAAAATTACAATATAACCCACCAAACTTGCAGAACCTACAATAGTGAATTTAATTGAAACATAGGAAATTCCAGTAATCCCATCAGTTTTAAGAATGATGATTTCAAGAAATTGCATAATTCCCCAGAGAATAGCAATGAAAATACCAAAGAATATAACCTCAAAATCAATCAATTCAAGTATTGATTTTTCATTGTCTGATTTATTGAAAGTCACTAAAAATATCCCGAATATTA
>JAOUKW010000513.1 GCA_029882335.1 Candidatus Heimdallarchaeota archaeon
AAGTATCTAAATCAGGTGCAATTAATTTTTGATAAATTAAATCTAATTCTTCTCTTCGAACAGGTCTCATGACATAACCCAAGGGAAGCTCTGTATTATACCAATCAGATTTAATTTCATAAGAGGTTAACAGTAGTTTTTGTCTTCTAAAACCAGCATCCATAACACATTTAATCAAGGGAGAATATATTTGCAGATCAATCTGATACTGTTTTGTTCCTTGCCGTGAATTTTCTATCCAAGCATTAAGTAAGGCATTATACAGAATAGACTGATCTTCATTTTTGTATATCATTGTCCAAATGTAACGAAGATATGACAATTCATTGATATAACGTACTGTAAGTGCACCACGAGGAACTTTATTTTCATCGACTGCAATCCACCAATTACCATTACCATTTTCTATTTCTTCTATATCTTTTAAAAACTCCTTCAATCCAGTCTCATTACCACCTTGGCTGTGTAATATATCCACTAGGATATTTTTTGTATCATCAGAGCCATGAAGTACCTGAAACATCTACAAATATTATACTATTCCACAATTATATATATTATCCAATAGCTAAAATAGAGTATGTCAATATTTGGCTAGTTTTTTATGATGATACGAATGATAAAAAAATGATAATTTATTTCGTATCTATCTATCTTGAAATTATTAACAAATGTTTCAATCACTACAAAGATCATTAGATTAATTTCACATTAACCAAAATAGATTTAAAAAGCTTCAACGAATAATGTTTGTAAGGGAAAAGAACGGAATTGCCAACCACTAGAAAGGAGATCATCAAAGAATTAAAAGAGTTAATAGAGATTCCATTAACACAGCCTGAACTCTATGATGAATTAGGAATAATCCCCACCAGAGCGATACTATTATATGGTGTGACAGGTACCGGTAAAACGTATATGTTAAAGCAAATTACGAAAGAAGCGAAAGTATCCTTTGAATCAATTAATCTAGAGGGAAGCACTCCAAAAGAATTGCTTGAAAAACTTGAAAAAATTACAAAAACAACAAAACCAGTTGTAATTTATTTAGTCATGCATAATCCAGAAGGTATATCACATAAAGTCATAACTACATTGTCTAAAATACTTGATGGGGAAACTACAATTGACCTAACAAGAACAATCATTGCAGGAAGTTCAGTGAGACCTAATCTACCTCAAGAACTACGACGACCGGGGAGATTTGATAGGGAATTACAGGTAAATTTACCTAATGAAGAAGAAAGATTGGAAATTCTTCAATTTTTATCTAAGAAAACAAAACTAAGTAATTCAGTAAAATTAGGTAAAATAGCACAGATGACTAGAGGTTACACACCTGCGGATTTAATGCTTATATTTCAAACAGCAGCACAATATTCCATAAGAAGAAAGTTAGAACATTCTAAACCTAGTAATACTCAAGATCAAGATCTATATATTTCACAAAAAGATCTGGTCAATTCCATCAAAATAATTATTCCAACAGTATATAAAGAATTTGGGCTTATTCGACCAAATTTAGATCTTAATGACTTAAAGGGACATGATGAAATTAAAAAAATTATAATAGAAAAAGTTGTTCTTCCTATCAAGCATGCAGAATACTATCAGAAACTAAATGCGGGAAATATTAATGGGATTCTATTATATGGACCTCCAGGAAATGGTAAAACCACTATTGCAAAAGCAATTGCAACTGCGGTTAATGCACATTTTCTATATGTTAATTCTTCAGAACTAATTGGAAGCACTAAGAATGAAAAAAGTCTCTCCCAGATTTTTGAAGTTGCATATGAAGTAGAACCCACAGTTATATTTTTTGACGAGGTAGATTCTATATTATTATCGAGAAAAGATGCGAGTACAGAAGTTTCAGCTCTTGTTAATGAGTTTTTAGTCAGCATGGATGGAGTTGGAAGTTCTCCAAATACACTAGTAATTGCAGCAACTAATTTTGCAGATAGAATTGATGAAGCAGCTCTACGACCGGGAAGGTTGCAACTCAAAATATTTATTGCTCCACCAAATCTAAAAGAAAGGGAAGATGTATTTAGTGATTTGACTACCAAACTTAAATTGGAAGAAAGCTTAAAAATGGAATATTTGGCACAAAAGACAAATCCTAACGATGAGGGTCATTTTAATTTTGCTGATTTACATCAAATAGTAAGAGACGCTTCTGCATTTGCAGCTCAAGATGCAATAAGTAAGCAAATCAACCCAAACAATATTATTATTATGAAAGAACATTTCGATCGTGTCTTTTCACAAATTAAACCATCCCTAATGGGATATGATCCCAAATTTTATGATCCTAAATTTGATCTCGACGGAGAAAAATCCTTGAAATCACTACTCAAAAGGATGATAAGACAATATGGATTAGAAAATTTACTAAACATGCTCACTCAAAACGAAAGAGATCATTTAAAATCCCTATTAGAATAGATTTAATAATAAAATAAATTATTGAGATGGAATTTCATTAAAGATAAAATAAATTTTGAATAAAATAATAATACTATTTAATTTTAAAACTTATTTCATTTTTATGAGAATAGAAAAAGATACCCTTGGAGAAGTAAAAGTACCTGATGATGTTCTTTGGGGTGC
>JAOUKW010000514.1 GCA_029882335.1 Candidatus Heimdallarchaeota archaeon
AACCCTCACTTCTTTTATCTAGTTCGATTCTAGCTCAGATTAAAGAATCAAATATTGATTTCTGATAAACCAGAAATCATTGAGCCTATCGGCTCAACGTTATCAAAAAATATTTTGGGACAAGCTTGTGTTTGAAATTAAGTAGATTCTAATTGAATAATCACAAGGTAAAATATAACTCTTAAACTCTGTTTTAAGAAAATCTTCATTAATTAAAAAGTTCTTCCCAACATATGGTAACTATTAGATCAATGGATTTAGAAGACACTGTTGAAGTATACAAACTCGGTAAAGTTGCATTTATCGATGAAAATAAAGATAAAGAATCTTTTGCGTATTCTTATTGGTCTCTATCTGCTGTGGTAAATTTTGTGGAAAACTATATTGATCTTACATTTGTTGCTGAAGATAATGATGAGATTGTTGGTTTTGTATTGGGACATCCTACGTATGAAAAGATGGAACTTGGTTATCTTGAGTGGGTAGCAGTTAAATCAACTCATCGAAAACTTGGTGTTGCAATTAAACTAATAGATGCAATCCAGCAAGCCTTTGTAGCTAGAGGATTAAACTCTATTGTTACAGATATAAAACAGGATAATATTGCTTCTTTATCTTTATTTGAGAAAAAATTTGGATTTAAAGTAATAGAATCAATAAACTTTCTTAAGAAGGATTTGAGTTAATCTCCAAATATCAGTTTTTTCGATCGTAGATATCCTATTCCCAACCAAATAATTGCTAATCCTGAAAGTAAGAATGCAAAGGCGATAACTCCTATCTTTATCGAATTAATAGTATTTGTAGTCCAGTTAAAGAAATTACTTAATGGGCCTAGTACACTATCCAGTATCGATATCTGTGCTATTCCAGCACCAATGAGTGTGATGACTCGTATTAATCTTTGTTGTGATTCAGATACTTCTTCTTGGTATTTAGCAACTAGGTCATCTGCAGTTCGTAATATTCCCTCCTGACTTTGTTTAATCATCTCTATTTTTCTTTCTAAATTATTGATAGTAACTTCAATATTGGATTTATTAATGAGTGCCTCGATAAATCTTGCATGGTCGTGGTATTTTATTGTATCTTGACCTCGTAATAATTGAATAGATTGTAATGCAGATAATTCAAACTCAGTTATCTCGATTATCTTCTTTCTTAATTTCTTTAAATCAGACTTAATTTTGTCAATATCTACCTCTTCAAGTGTGATTTTAGCATTGTGGATTTGATCTATCAGGGATGATCTAACCTTTTCTGCCATAGTATCAAAAGAAATAATCAGGGTGGAAATATCATTAAGCAAATCAATTGCAGATAATATTCCTTGGGTATTAAACTCAGGTTGGTTTGGCAGAAATAATGCCATTGAATGCCCTTCATAATAAATTAAATCTACATCATGTAATCTAATTCTTGCTAAATTATCAAGTGGGATGTTTGGGAGTTGTATCCAATCATCAAGAGATGGTCTACCTTCATTTAAAGGTGAGACAATTCCCTTAAATTCAAATGATTTTTCTAGATTTTTATAAGAATTGATCTGATGGAATTCATTATTATCAACAATTCCTACATCTCTAATTAATGATCTAGAAAACCACGTACTATCCGAATTAAATGGTACATTTTCCATTTTAAAATTATCCAATATGTCACTTTCAGAGACCCAAATTCTGTTTTTTGCCAATAATAACTTATGAAATATTCTTGCAATATCATTTAATTTATTAAATTCATTATTATTCCATGTTATTTTTGTTATTCCTACTTGAGGACCTATTAATGTAGAAACCATACGAAAATCAGAAACAGTTGTTGGTTTATCCTCCATTTTCAGACTAAATTTAACCTTTGCAGTTCCAAATCTACGAATGTAAAGATCCACGCTAAATTTAACATCTCTTCCTTGTAATTCAATTTCACCCTCCTCAAATATAAAATGAAAATTATCCGCGTATTCACTCCCGATATTGGTTTGTAAGAAATCATCCAAACCATCAACACCTGCACTTAATATATGAAAGTTCTGATCGAAAAGCTCATTACCTAAGATTTCAACCGATTTTTCTGAATATTCTTTTAGTAGATAATTAGCAAAATCAAATCCAATATAAAATGAACTTGATAAGAAATGTTCTGATTCATTAATTTTAATTTTAGGCTGTTTTTGTAACTCATACTCTTGTAATACCTCTAAATTTCTAATCAGACCATTAACTTCGGATGAGCTAATAACATCTCCATCTTCTCTTAAATCCTTGACAATAGACTTCATCTTTGAAATAACTATATTAAATTCTTCAAAATATGCAGGATCATTATTTCTTCTTTTTACCACTAATGAAGAGTAATAATGATATCCTGATTGATATTTTACATATGCATCTATTAAACCATACAAATCACTTATTATTCCTTCTTCTGGTACATCATCAAATAATGCTAAATAATCCTCACCATATTTCTTTCCTTGACCTGAATTTTTGTTCATAATCACTGCATCATTGAATATCATAGCATTTTCTGTATTTACTGCACTATCATTGATATTAATCAGTGTAATAAAACCATTTAATATTAATTTATCTTCAACATTTGCATTTTCTACT
>JAOUKW010000515.1 GCA_029882335.1 Candidatus Heimdallarchaeota archaeon
AATCAAATCCATTAATTTGGACTAAATTTGAAGCTAACAAAATAACAATTAATAAATTTGATTTCAAATAATCTATTTTTCAAATTTTCATATTTAAATAATTATATAGTTATATATAAACAATACCTTAATTCTTATTTAAGGTGAACTTAGTATTATTTCATTACAAGTACTCCTAATTATTTGATATATTGTAGATTAAATGATAAATGAATCGTATCGGTTTTATTCAAATTCAGTCCAATTGTTATGCAATGTAATAATGAGTTTAATTATAAGATGGATTTATTTATAAAAAGCTTAAACTGAAAAGAATATTGACTTTCATTGGAATTGAGGTCTTTAAACAACTAGTTGATAATTCGTTGATGTAATGGTTGGTGTTGGAATTGAAAATTATGTAATTTTCAATATACCGGATACAACAAATACAATAGTGTTAATGTTTTATTCTAACATTTCTAATTGAAGCCATTTTTTTATGTAAATAGAAATTACTCCGGGTGTTATATATTATTTTCGGTGATCAATTAAAATAGTATTACCGGTTATAGTTTTTTGTTAGATCAAATTTTAACAAAAATTAATTGAAATTTTATCTTAATTATAGCAATCAGTATAAATTTATACAATTATGTGATTCAAAATGTTATTTTGTATTTATCTACAAGAGTTTATATACTTAATATTTTATCGAAAATTAGGTTAATCTAAAATGTCAGTATTATCATTAAAGGAAAGTAATTTGGGTAATCTGAAATTTACTTCTATATTAAAATTAGGTCGAACCAAAAGTCTATTAATTACATTTTTAATAATTTTAATTCTCATAAATTTTCATTCTAAGACTTCTGAATCCACAGTTGAGTTAAATATACCTTCAGTTGGTCCAATTACATCTTTCAATAGTAACACAGTAATTAAGCTAGGAGACAATATATATATTGATTCTACAGGTTCTACTTGGGGAGGAACTAAGGTTCCTGGTACTGGAAGATTAACATTTGAATGGGGAATTTCGACTTATCAATATTTATATACCTACAACATCGATTCTCCAAGTAAACGTCATTTTATCGCTTCTTCTCAACTTCCTGTTACAGAAGGAATTTTTTATTTTAAAGTGACTTTTACAATTGATGAAGAAACATGTTTCAATATCGATGGTACAGAATATTGTAATACAAATACAAATACTAAAACTGCATTTTCTTCAATTTCTGTTGTGGATATTAAATATCCACCTGTATTTAGTACCTTACAAATAGATGGAAATGTGATTAGTACAACTACACCCTCAATATCCTATAATGCTGCAAGTTCAATTAGTATTCTAGCCACGGACCAAGATAGTAATATTGACTATATGGTTTTATATTATGCAACCAAAGATAAAGTGAGTTCAACCTATAGCGCATACACCTCTGTTACAATGACTGAATCAGGGACAGCAGGTAATTTATGGGGTTCTTGGACACCGAGCCTCTCTTATACTGAATACAATGATCAATTGAAGTTTTATGTAAAAGCATTTGATACAACTGGTGAGATTACACAGTCATCAACATACATTATTAGCTATATCGATAATGACCAGCCAACATTCTTAAATTTTGGGATTCCTATAGACATATTTGATGGGATAAATCTAAATAAATTTACCGCTTATTTTGATGATGGTAATGGCGCTGGAATGTCAACAATAGCATCTGATTATACATTTAAAGTTGAAAAATGTGATTATCTCTGGAGTACTTGTCAAATAAGTAATGATGCACAATGGTCAACCCATCAAGCTGCTTCTCCTGCTTCAGGTTTTGATGCAGGTGATCCTTATTATTATGTGACAAATCTCGTATTATATGAACTAACATACAGAATAAAAGTTACAGGTCGTGATATGTCTGGAAATAGTAAAACTTCTCCTTGGGTTCAATTTGATTGTGAATATGACGCTATTTTACCATGGGAAATTACTGCTGTCAGTGCTGACCTTGGTTATGTTGGTAGTAGTATTCAAAATAAATTCACTATTGTAGTGGGAGATAATTTTTGGGTTTCTTCTGCTTATATTCAATATAAATTGTATTTTAATACAAATTCGACATGGTCTGATTGGTCTTCTTTATATCAAATGACCTTGTCAAGCACTCAATTTGGAACTAATCATGTTGAAGCTGTATTTACAAGAGGTGATCTACCATCTAGACCAGTAGGCGATAAAATCATCGTTAGAGTTCATTTTTCAGATCTAATTAATACCGTAATATCATCTGAGTCCATTGCATATACTTATGTTGATACAGAAGCACCTATATTAAATAAAGTCATAGGTTATGAAAATCCTACAATAATGTTAAATCAATCTTCAATAGTTAAAATTTCTGTAAATGACAATTATCTAAACTTACCCAATGACTTTACGGTTAAACTTCATATTACAAGAAATGATTTAGAACCTGGTCCTGGAAATACAAACATTTTAACTATGTCTTACAATGGATCTTCTGATGAGAATGGATTTATTTATCAAGTTACTGTTTCACCATTTATATTCGACGCTCAATATTCATATATCTTTACGGTTTATGCAGATGATACATCTGCTTATT
>JAOUKW010000122.1 GCA_029882335.1 Candidatus Heimdallarchaeota archaeon
AATTCTGAATGTTCCAATGGATCTTCATCAAATACACCTATTTGGATATTTTTTATCCAAATTGTTTGCTTCCAATTCGTCTCCCATGCATCTGAGAAGCAAATGAATAGAGAATACTCATCTCCAACAATCAAATCATCGAAATATATTAGTGATTGTACAAAAAAATCAGTATTTGATATGGTGGTTGCTCTTGCTTCTGTAAGTTGTCCGTTAGAATTGTGGAAAAGATATGCTAGTATGCCTGAATCTTGTGGATTCTCATGTTTTGCAGTATTTTTGGTGATTGTAGATATGTTGATGTAAGTCCGTTCAGCAGAAAATTCAGTGATAAATCCTACTAGTGAGAGGTAAATAGAGTTTTTTTCTTGTGCAATGATTCCATCTGAGTTTTTCTTCCAATTTACATCATCTCTATGGTTAGTAAATATGTTTTGATAGGTATTTCGATCTAATATGGTGGTCTGCCATTGTATGTCTCTAAATTGAAAGGATGTATCTAAATCAATCATGTCATCAGTCTCTATATCATCTGAATCTGATCTATCGAATAGCATTTTTCCGGAAGAAAATAGAACTAACACAATAATACCATAGATTAATGCATTTTTATTATCCATATCTATTCTATTCTGCTTGGATTTAAAAATTTATGCAAATTAATGTGGAGGTATTTGTTGTGATTGTGGTATTTTGTTTTTAAAGTGTTAATAATGTCAATTTTGTATATTCGATAATTTTTGATTTGTTTGTATTCATCTGATTAGGGCTGATTTGTTTGATATTGTTTATGGATAAAATATGAATTCTGTTTATTGTGTTCTCAACGTGATAATTTTTTATTTTTGCTTGATTTGATGTGATGAAATTATTGTTTTTGTGTTTTTGGTTGGTTTTTTTATTATTTGTGATGTGTTATTTTCTATTTTTCCGTTTTATTCCACTAATCAAGAAAATAACACTTATCGATACAGGTAATAGTTCACTTAGACTGATAAATGAAATTGGATCAATAATTGCATTGAAATGCAAATCTACTCCGGATATTTCTGTTGCTTCAAGTTTTATGATTTCATGAAAATATCTATCATAAGGTGTATTTTTTTCTACTACTCCTTCAAATAAAAGGTAGAGTATGGTTCCTCTTTCTTGACTCATAAATATCTCAAAATTGTATGTTACTCTAGCTTGATATAATTCATCTACGGTTATATTAAACTGGTTTTGATGAGATATAATTATTCCCGGCAAATATCTTTCTTCTCCATTATAAATTGCATAGTGTTCAGAATATTCTGTCACTTCGTATTCTAAATCACCTCCATCAAATGGATTGACAAACATGATTGTATCACCTAAAACAGGGTTTCCAATATCATTAAATGCTATTGTATATTCTCCAGTATCTGTTTTGCCTGTATTTTTGTGTACATTGATGATATTGGTAAATGGATTTCCATCTTCATAAACGGTTGTGGTTTCAAATATCATATAATCGGATGAATTCATCCCAGTGAAAATATTGGTTGCAGTTCCATATTCGATAACATCATCATCATCAATGTAAATGTTTGTCAATGAGATGTCATAAGATATGTTTCCACCTTCAGACCAGATTTCAGTTCCGTCAATTGCACCTTGAATGGGTATTGATTGTATGGCTAATATTGTCATTATTGTAATGACAATTGGAATTCTATTCATAGTGATTATAAGAAGTAATATCGACTTATAAATTTATTCTAATTATGTTGTCTTGTTCTTATTTTTTTAAAAAATATAATTGATAATCTGTAGCATTTTAAATTTATCTTTACATAATGTTGCTTTCACTGTCAAAAATTCATGTGAAATTGGTTATTTTATAATAACTAGTTTATTGTTTTGATTTATGGAATTAGGTGAAACAGGTGATTTTTCAGGTAAAACTGTGTTGATTACTGGTGCTGGTACAGGCATTGGTCGGGCGACTGCATTATATCTTGCTGATAAAATGGCTAGTGTCTCAGTTGCAGATATAGATGAAGTCAATGGATTGAAAACAGTGGATTTAATCAACAATAGAGGTGGGAATGCTTGTTTTATCCATGTAGATGTTGCTTCTGAGTCTTCAGTACAACAGATGGTTGAGCAGACGGTTGCTATATTTGGTAAATTGGATTATGCATTTAATAATGCAGGTATATCTGGAAATGTGGGTTTGGTTCATGAAATAGAGGATGATTGGCAAAAGGTGATTGATGTTAATCTTTCTGGGGTGTACTATGCAATGAAACATGAGGTAAGGCAATTTATTGAGCAGAGATCAGGAGGTGTGATTATTAATACTTCATCGATTTTAGGTTTGGTGGGGAGTTCAAATGTTGTAGCCTATACTGCTTCAAAACATGGGGTAATGGGTTTGACAAAATCATTTGCCAAAATGTATGTGAAACAGGGAATCAGAGTACTGGCGATAAATCCCGGTTATATTGACACTCCTTTATTGGATAAAGCTGGTTTGGTTGGAAATCGTCAAGAATCAGATATCAATGCATTGGCATCTATTGTACCAATGAAGCGTTTGGGAAGTCCTGAGGAAGTGGCAAAATTAGTTGCATTTCTCTTTAGTTCTTCTTATCTCACAGGAACCAATGTAGTTATTGATGGTGGTATGTTAGCTTAATTTTAATTTATTTTTGTTCTTAATGTTGTATTATATTTTGATAACCTCTTGTAGATTAAAAGTTATTGCTATATGGATAAAAATAGAGGATATTGGAGGTTGATGTTGTAGTGTGGTTTGTGGTGTTATAATCGTAATACATCTGTAAAACGGGTTGAATTGCCTTAATCAAATAATACAACCTCAATACTTGATTAATATCCTTCTTTTCATATAGATTATCACTGAAATACCACAGATCAGTGAAGTGGTGGATATATTTACTCCTAATGGCTCTATATCCTCTGTGTTTCGATTTTCAGGTGCATTTGGATTTATTGGTTGAGAACTTGTACCTGAATTTACGGGTGGCTGTGATGGTGTTAAATTTACACTCATAGATATGATGATATTAATTAGAAATTCATTTCCTTCTCTGAGTAACTTGAAAAAATCTGGATGGATTGAAAGTGAGAGATAATATACATCAGGGGGAAGGTCTATGATTTCGTATGGGGGTATATAGTATACCTGATATGTGTTTGACCCTAGTAAATAATAATTTATAAAATAATAATACCCAATAGTGAATTGGGTAGTCGTTTCAATAGTGAATAGGAAACTGAAACCTAGTTGTAAATGATTAATATATGTTTGATCTGTGTAATAACCTGATGGAATTTGATTAGTGATTAACTCTTCAAAATAAAGTGTATATATATTTAGATTTTCTTCACTGAATATGTCTATGTAATACCTTCCCATGTTGAGTACTCCTACCATGGTGATAATACCAGATCTATATGAAATAGATAATTCTTCTGATTGAAAGTTGATATCTGTAACTTCTATATCCATGCTTGTTGTATAAGGGAAATCTAACACAATTAAAATGTTGGTTGTCTGTGTTAGATCAAAAAAATACAAATCATGTTCAATATTATATTCAGTAGAATATAATTCATCTTCAATTGAGGTTGTATCTGAAATAAGATTTGCAGTTTCATATGAATCATCATCATCATCTACTAATTCGGTGATATTATACTCAACAGAGTATGGGATAGTATTTTCATAATATGTGTGCATCTTAATTATACATTCTCCTGGTTCAATTATCGCTGTTAATTTGTGATATAGATATTGGCCTTCAACCTTATAATCGATTATGTCCCAAACAATACGGGAAGTTCTAATAATTGGAATTAATACAATCGTGTATTCGGAATTATCACTTCTATGAATTATTAATTCGAATCTTGCATCAACTTCTGTTGTAATTGTAAAGTAATTAAATTCATTGATTTCTTGTTCCAAAATTTCAGTGGTTGATAGTGGTTGTGGTTGAATTAATTTGATGCTTAATGTATAATTTATTGTAGCAATATAATCAATTTGATCAAACAGACCAATCTGAATTGTGTATTTTCCTTGAGAGTGAAAATCAGAATGATTGTTATATATTACCGCAAAATCAGTGTTATTTTCATTATATAATTTGGCAAATAATTCAATACCTACATTCGAACTTTCAACTGAAAACTTGAGGTAACTATCTTCAGTGAGGGTGAAGTTGAAGAAATCATCATCTATCAGTGTAAGATTTAGTTGAGTGTTCAACGGTATGTCAACTGCAGAATTAATTTGGTCGTTATCCTCATATACATCATCGGTTGGATTTGATTGATAATGAAGAGAAATAGTATATGTTGTAGTAATTCTTTTATTGAGAATTACATAGATATAGTAATTTCCAGGTATTAATGATATTATAAGTGATGCGGTGTTGTTGTCTGTAGTTGCCTGGATTCTGATGGTTTGGATACTGTTTAAACTACCGATATATGCTATTCCTTCTATGGGAAAATTGGCTTCCGTAATAATTTGAATATTTATATTTGTATCTTGGGATAAATCGAAACGGAAGTAATCCGGATCTGTTAAATTGGATGAATGTTCTTGAACATCGCCATCTGTTATTGGAGTACCTGTTTCAATTGTATTATTATTTTCATATGTATCGGTTAGTTGAATTGAATTGATTGGTATAGGCACAATGGTTATTAATCCTATTATGATTGTCAAGGTAATAATACGTATTTGCATAATTGTCAAAGAGTAGACTTGTATAAAAATAATTGTCAATCCGATTGAGAAATTACGTATATTAATTTTCTGAAATTAACTAACATTCAATATATTGTATTGTTAGTGTAATTCAATATTGCAGTCAGATATTGTAATTACTTATTGTTCTCTTTTTTGCTTTAAAGATAATTGGAATAATTGCGAGTATAGAAGTTATAACGGGAAAGCTAACATTTAGAATTTCTATATCTCTATCACTCTCAACTTGTGGTGTGTATATAGATGTAATATCTATACTAAATTGATTTTCTACCGGTGGGTCATTTATTTCCCAGTTTCTTGGGGTGGCGATGACAAAATATTGTGCTGGATTTAGGTCTGTAATGAATGCATTTGTTTCGTCGACGATGACATTAGCGTTTTGGTCGAATAATTTCATGTTAATATAGTTGTTTTGGTTTGATAGTTCAACACGTGATTTGGTATCCAATTGTAATTGATAATAATATGCAAGTGTTGTGGTTTCAAATTGTTGAAGTATGATACTTGGTTGCTCTATTGTATGAAATAAATTAGTAGGTATGATTGTATAATTGATGAGATATTGGATTATATCTGAATTACCAGATGCTCGGATGGTGTATTTACCAGCTGGTAATAGGGTTGCATAAAGTTCGAATGTGTAGAAATAATTGGTTTTATCATAGAGTATGTTATCATATTCATCGAGAAGAGATATTCGATACATAATTTCTCCCGTAACTGTTGCATCTGGGTCCGCAAGTTGTAGAGATAGAGTGATGGCTGATGTTTGTGTGATTTCTAAATCTATTAGGTTCAAGACGGTAAAATTCTGAGTGGTTAATGCATTTGTAGATAGTACAACAATTAATAAATTAATAGTACATAGGATGGAGGTGTGTTTGGGCAATATATTATTTATTTTTAGGTAATAAATAAATACGTTTACTATAGTAATTAAATTTTGATAAGTTTAATATAGCTTGGATTAAATTGGGATCAATTTATTGTAGTTTCTTCGTTTATAAGATATAGGTATTGCAATTAACAAACCGGAGAGAAAATAAGTGAATTGAAATGGTAATTGTGCAATATCAATTGATTGATAATCACTTGGAGGAATGGAAGATAAAGAAATACTTATGGAATTATAGATGAATGCTTCTGGATACCAATCTGCAATGGAAAGGATGATGAAATATACATCCGCTGTGACTGGAATAATTAATTCAGATTGGGATGTTGCCAAGGTGGTTAGGTTTGCATTGATGAATTGGATATTGATATTATCCGGAATTGATAATAAGATATTTAATACTCCCTCGGCCATGATTTGGATTTTGAAGAACATGACTGGATTGGATTGGAAAAAGTATAAAGAAATATCGATGGGATAATTGATTTCTTCAGGTACTTCATAAGAAATTTTGATGCTATAGATAATTAGATTGGTATTTGCAGAGATTTTGATATAATAATCACCAGGTGAGGAAATATTGAATTGTAGATAGAATAATTCTATGATATTAGACTTAGAGTGGATGAGATTCAAATCTTCATCGTATAATTCAAAATTCATGTAGTAAGGGGTTGTTCCTTCTTGTATTTGATAATTAGTTGTAATCATAATATAGTGTGCTATAGTTTCATCAAGATGAAATGAATACCAATCTACATCGGGAGAAGAAGTAGTTGATTTGGTGTTATGATTTTGGGTACTATATTGTTGGATCGGTGTAGCAAATTCAATAATATCATCATTTTCATACAGATCTGATGTGTATACTGTAGTAATCAAGGTGATATTGTAGGAAATAGGTGTTATATAATCAATGGATTGGATGAGGAGGAATAAAATACCTTCTATTATGGTTCCTCGAATGATTTCATTGTTGTGTTCTTGATTTCGGAAGTAGAGTGTTTCTCCTGAATAGGTGATTACTTGTGATTCTATTTCATTTAACTGTGTATTTGAAAATGGAATTATTCTGAAAATATATTCTGTAGGATTGGTTATATTTATGGAGAAAACATCTAAAAATGAGTTAGTTCTTGTAATTTGCGATGATTGAGATAGATTGATTGGTTGATTTATGGTTAATGAGATGGAGTAGTTGCATGCTATTTCATTAATTAGAGCATTTTCAACTTTTAACAGGTAATTTCCAGAATCTAGTATGTAGGTATAGGTATTATCATTTCTGATTGGTTGAAAATAGGTCGTTGATTTTACCATACTGATGAATAAGAGTCTGTCGATCTCTTCTTCTTTGGTATTCAGCGAATCAATAGTAATAGTTACAGTAATGACTGAAATCTCTGTTACTTCAAAACGATACCAATCAATATCGGTTAAAGTGTGACTCTGTGTGGTATTTACAGTAATTGGTGTTGCAGAATCTCGAGAGTCATCCTGTTCATATGCATCTTCAGTTAGAAAATTATCGAATTCCACAAATAAACTATATGCAGTTTGTGATTGTGACATAATTTGAAATTTAATATAATAGATTCCTGCAAGAAATCCCAATCGGAAGCCGTTATTTGTACTATGATTATAAAATGAAGTAGAGAATAAATAGGATTGTTCTTGATTGTAGATCATTAATGTAGATATATCAGTTAAATCGATAGTTGATTGAACGAGAAAGAAAACAACACGATTGGTGGTTAGAATAAACTTGAAAAAATCCACATCAATCCGCGATGATGTATGATCTTGATTGGATCCATCGTTTACGAGAGTGGCATTATTAAAATCATCATTATATTCATAGGTATCTTGAGGTGTAATTTCATGGGTCTTTTCATTGGTTAGTTCATTGGTTTGCTGTGCCTCAATGTTGATTATGTTTGGTATATATGCGGTAATTAGAAGTGTAAAACAAATAAGCATACCCAACTTTCTCAACTTGATCACTAAACGTTCTATACATCATCTCTAATATAAAGTAATATAATTATTTTCATTTTCTTTAGCGTTTTAAATAAAATTTCAAGCGTTCATATGATATGATGAGTAATAGATGGGATAATTTTAGGTAGTATGATCAAAATATTATCAGTATTTGATATAAAAAGCTGTTAATTATTATCATGAGACTCAAACAGCAGGTAAAGTACTTATCGATTATTGTTATTATAGTTTTAATACTTAGGCAATTAAATTCGATGTTTCAGGAATATTTCCCTGAATTACCGGAGCTACAACCCGATATTCCTTCTCTTCAATGGCAGTTTTCCGACATTTTTCAATTAGTTCATCCACCGATGATCCAACAACTTAGAGGTGTAGTGGCTGCAGTTGTGGTATTGATTACATTGGTTCAACGTATTCATTTTTCTATTCCAATAAACCATGGATTAATCTATCATTTTCCTCTAACATTTACAAGTTCAAAAAGAATCAGAATTATAGGGGGTGGCCAACTGAACGGCAAACTATTGTCATATTTAGCAACCATGACTGATTATACCTTCAGTATAGTGGTTGAAGTAATTCAGCAAATTGCCAATTATAACATCATACTATCTAGGAATAGATTATTCAGACCTTATCCCTCTTCATTAATTAGGAGGGATTTATTCTCATTAATTCATGCACTTGGTTTTGATTTTAAAGAGGTACCATTGAATTTCAGCAGTGAATATAAGGTACATGTTGATTATACGGGGTATTATCCTGTCAAACTTAGTGATTTTCAAGCAAAACTGGAAAATTATGAGGTTCCTAATTTTATTTATCAGTTGAATATTCGACAAAAAAGAATAGAAAAGGTAAATGTTGATCTTGCATCGAATAAAGTTGGTGAAACTATTGATAATTCGCGAATGGAAGATGAAATTCAATATCTGTGTGATGCTAAACTATATACAGTAGATAAAGGGCAATTAACGCAACTCATGTTGATGTTTCGTACTATTCCAAATGATGGAGATCTGACTAAATTCAAGATACGAGAGCTAATTACCACTCAAATTCAATCTCAGGATCAAAATCTACAATTGCATAAACTAACGGAAATCACTATTAAACCGACTAAATTGCCAATTGGTAGACTATTAGTTAAAGGTAGACAGCATCAACCATTTGGTATAGATCGCAATGATTTGGCCAGAGGGGGGATAATTACAGGATCTATTGGTACTGGGAAAACAACATTGCGATTACAGTTGGTTAAATCCATGCAGTATCATCGAGTCAAGATAATTGATTTCGATTTAAAGGGAGATGCACCTAGATACAGAGAATTAAGCAAAGATGGATTGATTTTCATGGCCAATTCCAATCTTCAAATCAACCCATTTGAGAATTTTTCACTTCCAGTGGATGAATATAGTAATATCTTGTATAGGACCTTTGTAGACACCATACCCGATCATGAAGGGTTAACTCCCCCACAAAAACATATATTACAACAGGCGATAAAGAAAACTGTAGAAATGAAAGGGAATGCACGTGATTTCTTTCATTATTTAGTAGTATTGGGTCAGCAAGCGATGGAGGTAATAGAAAATAAACAAGATGCATCTTCTCAAGCTCTGTTAGTTAAATTCTCGTGGATGCAGACATCTCTAAGGAGTATTTTCTGGCAGACAACCTCATCACTTAGGGAAACAGAGTTGATTAGCAATTCTCTATTTTTCGATCTATCTAAAATAGTCCAAACAGTTCCATATTCTCACATTCGGTTCATCATCAATCTTATTCTAATCCGATTAATGGCTGTATATCGTGATTTACCACCGACGACAAATTCAAGACAAGTGATTTTTCTGGATGAATCGCAGATTCTAATGCCAAGAAGGCAGATAAATCAAGAATTAACTCCTTTGGAGGAAATACTCTCTACTCTTCGATATAAAGGAATATCTGTGATAGCAACAGGTATCTCAGCCAAGATGATGAGTGATGTTTTGTTGGATTGTAGCTTTATAGCTCAATTTCGTAGTGAATCTCGAGAACTTCTACGGACGCTGGGGATATATGAAGAACATGATCGATTAATTCCCAAATTATCCAACTATACCTGTATTTTAAAGTCACCAAGCCTGGGATTGGAGTCGATTCATGCATATATTGAACATTTTGGCTTTAAACGGATGGATGACGAGTTTTATTTGAATTTCATTAGCGAACAGGATAGGAATCGATTGATCCCTGAAATTGCAGAACCATTGGAATATGAATTAACAATACTTACTCTTGGAATTGCCAAAATAGATGCTGTATTTTCTAAACTCAATGGGTATAACTATCCAAAAAGCGATGAAATAAGTAAGATACGCGAATTCATGCACGAACATCTAAGACTAACAGAGAAATATTGGGGTATAAAGAATGTCGATAAATTAGTACATGTAATCATAAACAACTATGCGAAAATGGTAGATCATCCCGATCTGAGTTTCGCCCTGAATATTTGTCGACAATATTACCTTGATGTATTGCATTCGATGATATTGAATGCAAGTGTATTGAAAACCTTTACTAAACTAGCAAACACTGCATCAGATACAATAATCCAAAATTGGTTTGGCATAGAAAGGGATGTTATAGGTGAAATATTGAGTGGTGTGATCTATCGTGAAAAAGCATATCCTAATGTAATTAGACGGGTTCAGGAGTTGGTTTTAGCCCATTTCGGAGTTACTC
>JAOUKW010000123.1 GCA_029882335.1 Candidatus Heimdallarchaeota archaeon
CAACAGTTGAATATATGGATAGTAAAGTTACCATATCTGATTATCAGAAGAAAGAACAAGAAGTAACAGAACTATATCGAAGTGTTGTGAAAAAGGAAGGTGAAAAAGGATTTAATTGGAAGAGACCCAGAGACGGTAGTCCCAGTTACCACTGGGATATGATTAGAACTCTTCAACATGCGATTTATCATATGGGTATGATATCGAATCTAAGGCATATGGTAGGTGCACCTAAATTGGAGAATGTTCAAACATCATGGGAAGAAATGGTCGACTCAGTATTTGAGATTGCTATCAAATGATGTTCCATTAGATGACAGGTAAATGCCTGAGATTTGGGAGTTTCTTAATAAATTGAGGAATGAAATTCAATAAATTTCCTTTGATATGTATGTTGATCAGTGAAACTAGTTTTCCCATAGATTCTGGAAGCTCTTTTAATTGGTTCTTATCAAGATTTAAAGTTTCCAACTTACCTAATTCTCCAATACTGTAAGGTATTTTTTTCATCTCATTTTCTTGGGCATACAAATGGGTTAGATTAGATAATTCACCGATGTCTTCAGGCAAAGTTAGTTTATTTCCGGCTAAAAATAATCTTTGCAGGTGTACAAATGAGGTAATATATGCGGGAAATTCTGATAATTTATTATAGCTAAATGAAATCGATTTTAAATTACTTAAGTTTTTCAATGATGCTGGAAGTTGTTCTAGACGGTTGTAGTCTAAATTTAAATAGGTCAGTTGATTTAATTTTCCAAAATCTTCAGGAAGTACAGCGATTTTATTAGAAGATAAATCAAGCCTCTTGAGATTTATACATTGAGAAATTGTTGATGGCATTGCCTTGATTTTATTATTTGATAAATCTAATTCACTGAGGGTTGTCTTACAACTGATATCATTCGGTATATCGGTAATACCATTTTCAGACAAATCTAAAAATTGCAGATTTGGTAATTGAAAAATAAATTCGATATTCTCTTTTAGATAACACTTCCAAATCTTTAGATTTTTTAGATTGGTTAAATTAGAAAGAGTTGGGGATAATTCAAAATTATATACATTGTTAATTTCAAGAGATTCCAATTTTTCAAGTTTGGTAATCGTAGGCGATATATTTGAAAAACCAGTGATAGATATTTTTTGAAGGTCCGATAATGTATGAAGATCAAAACAAAAATCAGAAATTAATTTTATAATTGCATTATATTCATCAGTACTTTGTTTCTGCAATTTGGACATGTTTTGTGGGAGTAGCCCCCGATTTTGTCTAAAGCTATTTAATTGTTGCATAAAATTTACTGATAAATCTACTGAGTTAGATATTTTTAATTCTACTATTTTATCACCCGAGAATGCTATTTCTAGATATTTAGGAATTAATATTGAGACATCAAAATCTCTTAATCTAGTTTCTGCTATAAATTTATTCAGTGCTCGTTGATGCTCATAGATTTGAGCCATAATTATAATAAGACTAATAATATTAAAAATGGTATTAAAAATAAATAGACTAAATTGAATTTTAAAACAATTCTAATTGTAAATTAGAATTTTATTTATTGAGCAATTATTACACTTATTACAGTCAATTGCAAATTAATTCTATGAATGTAGTAGATCGTCAATTCATTGCTTTCAATAATAGAAATCTAGATGATTTTATCAGTTGTTATGATGAGGATATTGAAGTATTTTTGTTATCAAATAACGAGAGAATCACCTCAGGGACTGCCGAATTAAGATCAATTATGAGTAAATCATTTGAAGAATACCCAAATGCAAATACTGAAGTCATATCAAGGATTGAGAATGGAAATATGATAATTAATTTAGAAAAAATAGTTAATCATGGTAATACAAATGAAATACACGCTATTTCGATTTATGAGATAAGTCACAATAAGATAGTACGTCTTTGGTTTGGAAGTAGAGTTTAATTATTACTTCCTAATATTAATTAAGTATGGACTACAATACATTTCCTTTATCACAGAAATTGTTGAAAAGTTATGTTTTAAATTAATAAATATGGTTATAACATAATTCTTGCAGGTTAGCATCTTATTGATAATGGTAACAAAAAATGATTACACTAGTGTATTTTATGTAGGTAATTAATCCAACAAAATGTCCAAGTAAGCAAATAGCAATTTCATATTGGCTGAAAATACTTTATTAATCAATATAATCCGAGAAGCTTAGATATTTAAAAATCCTAATTATTTGATAATTCTTAAGTAAAATATTCCCAAATATCTTGTTCTGTATAGTTGAATATTATTGAAATTTTACTTTATGAAAGTTGTGGGAATTTATAGTAATAGTAATATTAAGGTCATATTGATATTATCCTTTTTTAGTAGTATTGGGGGTTCTATTGTTTGGTTTACTCCTACTTGGTTGATATATTCATTGGGTGGTGATAATGAAGATTTAGGGGATATTTTAGGTATAACCACTATTATTACTTTATTTGCTTCAATGATTGGTTCTATAATTGCGGATAGATTTAGGAGAGATATAATCATTTGGATTGGAAATTTATTGACCCTAGCTGGGATCTACATCCTTGCGAATAGTTATCAATTATCAGATATATTTAATGGATTAATTATCACAAATCTGGGTTTTTCATTATCATGGCCCGCTATTTCCGGTTTATTTGCTAATAGTATTCCATCAAAGAACAGAAATCGAGTTTTTGGAACAAATTTTCTTCTCAGCAATTTGGCATCAGCTTTTGGAAATATTATCGGTTATTATATCTTCTTAGATACTGGATCAAACCTTGAATCAATCGATCCCTCTCTTCTTCGATATTCATTAATTATCGCATTTTATTTTCAAATTATTGCAGTAATAATCTGTTTCTTCGCTAAAGATACAAAAGGAATATCAGTTGAAGAGGAAGGTAGTGCTGCATCAAAACATGAAACCATGAGTATTAACAAAAATACTGGTTTTGTTAATGATTTTACTCAAAATGCCATTTTAATTTTGAGTATCACTTTATTAAGTAGTATTTTCATAGGTTTTGGGGCTGGTATCTCTATTCCATACTTTCCAAGATTTTTCTTTGATATTTACCATTTAGATTTATCCAGTCTAAATCTTGTATTTGCTGCATTGACAATTGTAACTGCAGTATGGGGAAAGTTTACTGCTAATATTGGAGACAGGTTTGGTCGAGTACAAGTAATTGTTGCAAATCAAATGGTTGCTGTTATATTACTCTATTTATTAGCTTTATATCCTCCTTTTATACTAGCTATTGCCGCATTATTAGTTAGAAATGCAGTAATGAATGGTACTGGACCTTTAATTAATTCCATTCAAATGGATTACACACCACGTAAGTATAGAAGCCAGATCAATGCAATTAATAACCTAGGTTGGAGCTTATTCTTTGGTTTAGGTCAAATTTTTGGAGGAAAAATTGTTGAGCGTATTGGATTTTGGTTAGCATTTGTAATAACTGCTACACTATATCTAATTGCATCGATTATATATCTTAAAATTAAAAAATTAGATACTACTCACATATCAAATTTGTCTGATGATTTGAAAAATTAGTGATTATCTATTCTAAATTTAACAAAAACAGATTAATTATCTATCAAATGTGACCTTTTATTATATTTTATAAATATTTGACTATTTTTAATTTCTTCTAATTTTTCTCTAATTATATGGTTGAAATAATCAAATCTAATCATCAAATAAATTTCTTTATCTAATTTTAATCGAAGTTTGTCATATATTGTATTTATTGGAATTAATACTTCTGATTCTTCAATAATTTTTTCAATGTAGGTTTCTAATGTTATAATATCATTAGAAGAAAATACGATATTTTTATTTAAGTAATTTAATATTAACCCAGTTGCAATCTTTATTTGCTCCTCTCCTTCTTTGCCCTCTATGTGAATGTATCTTTCAATTATTGATTTTACAAAATTGTCTCTATTATTTAGCTCCTCCAAAATATCATTACAAAGTGTAACAAATTTATTTTTACTCTTATTGTAATTATTTATAATTTTATAATATGATGATGGTGTACTATCATAATTAATTAGTTTTTTATCTATGTTCTCAAGTTCATCCTTTATTTCGGATAAATAACTGATAACAGCATTATAATTTTTTAGATACAGTTTTTCAAGGATTAACTTTTGTGTTACAATCTTAATTTCGTCAATAATTGCATTTAAATTATCATTTCTAACATCAGAAGAAAAAGATGAAATAGTATCCATTCCATTATTAATAGTTTCACGAATTTCAATATAATGTCGATAAAGATCTGCATGTAAATCTATTTTTTTATGATTTAACGAAATTAACTCACCTTGTAATGAAATTTTATCTGGAATACCAACAATTTTATCTAATTCCATAAAGAGAAGTGTCACATCATGTTGATTATCAATGATATTAGCTATTCCTTCATCAATGTAATTAATTAAATCAGAAGCAGTCTTACTTATACATCGGCTGTCTGTTAGATCCAATTGTCTAATAAATAGGTAATAAGGCAAACCCTTTCTAGTACCAAAGATTGTTCGTAAAATGTTAATTGATGGATTTTCTATAAGATTCTTAATTAATGAGATTGTATAATCCGTATTTTCCAAAATTATCTTCTTATCAATCAAATTAATTGAATCTTGACGTATAAATAAGGATTGAGTATAGACAATCGGCGATCGAAGTGATATATCATTTATCCAAGTAAATCCCACACCATTTGGTTCTCTATATTGTTCATACATTGAAAAATATTTTATCACCCAAATAAACTCATAAATCTTTATTGAAGTAGTAATTGATTGAATAATTAATGCCAACAGGATTAATTGGTTAAAATATTGTAGTGGTGTTTGCATTATTGTTAGACTAAGCCAAATAACGCTGATAATGATACTTAATCCAATGATTATATAAATTGTAGAAATCAATCTAGAATCCAATAATTTGTGAATTTTATTATATCTCAATTTTATCTGCTTAACAAATATATTTATTTTATTACTGTAGATATTATAAAATAAAACTCCAACAAAAATTAAAATTGAATAAATAGTATAAATTCCCGCAGAATTGCATATAACCGTGCAGTCATAGGCTTTAGGGGACTCCTCAAAACTAGATGTAATCAATGAAAAAAAGAGAATTAATGTTAATAATTGATAAACATTGAAAATTAATATCTCAATGTGTTGAGAAATTAACTTACTTCGTAAAGTTGTTTTCAATCTATCTGTTGTGGGTCCGTTTTCTATAAATAATCGAAAAATAAAATAATAAAAAATTATAAGTGTGTAATAAATTGGTTTGATTGACATTATTATAAATGCAATAAAAGAAATAACTACAATAATTTTAATGAAATCTGGAGTTTGACTGGAAACAAATATTTTCTGAAATTCCTCATACTCATATGTAAAAGCAAGAATTATGCTAAATAAAATGATACGACTCGGAGCTTGAACTGTATCTAATAAATCTTTAATCAACTTAAATCTAAAGGAGTAATTGCTATTATTAATATTTCTATTTCAAATAGAAACGATTTATTAGAATCGTACAATGGTTATCAGTTTTGCATTGATCTCCTGAAAAGTATCCCTAATTAATTATGAAATATTTGTTATAAACTTATATATTTCTTAGTTGTATTCGTTGAATACTCGAAATTTAGAATAATATTTTTATTGCCAGATTTGTTTGAAACTGAATTAATAAAAATGCGTCAATCTCTATTTGCATTAAACGAATCTTAGTCATACTATTTTTATAAATATTTCATGGTATTATGAAATCCCTATATTCTAATAATTTTTAAAATCAAAACTTAATCTAAATCAACTTTTTTAATATTAGTAAACCAATTTAATAAATTTAACCAGATACCATAAAGGTAGAATATAAGTAGAAATTATTACAAGAGCTTGATATTTATTATAACTCAATAACTTTACAACCAAAAATAAGGTAGTAAAACTTAAGAAAAATTGCATAATAATAAATAATAAGACAACAAAGATTATTGAGTCGAAAATTAATAGAACAAATATACTTGTAAACATGATGGAACCTAATATTACTCTAATTAAAACAAGAATTTTTAGTTTCGATCGATTTATCAATACTCCTTCATTTAGGTAGGTAAAAAATAGGATGATCGCCATAGGATATCCAAAATATGATATGATTAAATTCAATTCATGAAAATCAGAAAAATATTTATTTAAAAAACCAATGAGATAATGGTTTTGTAATACTAACTTAATTACTAGGATTGCAATAAGATTTGATAATATGATTACTTGAATGATTTTGGTCGTGAATTCTTTGATTTTATTATTATCTTTTGGGACTTTAATCAATATATAATTTGATACTTGTTTGTAGAACGAAGTTAATAATTCTAGCAATGTGAATGTCAGACCAATTGAGGCAATCTGATCCATCTTAACCTTTGAGATATATGAAATAGGAAAATAATGAATAATTAAACCTGTAATTAAATATAGAAAAGTAAATTTAATTTCCATAAAAATCATTTTAATACTAAATTGAGGGCTTATTTTCTGATTTTCATCTTTGTATATTTGATATTTTAATCCAAGTGTCATAAAAAAACAATTTAGGCAAAGCGTGAGAATGTTTACCAAGATGAATAAATGAAGAAATTGAGTTAAATCAGATTCAGTTTCTAAGAATACAAAATAAACAGAAGTTGTTAATACTACATTAATAAAACTTGAGAGTATTAAAATATGAGAATTTGCAATAGTTAATATAATTTCATAAATTAAGCCATTTAATGATAAAAGTATTATCATGCCGGAAACTATTAATATTGATGCTTGAAAAGATAGCGATAGCCAATACATAGGTAACCAAATGATGAGAGATACCGATATTATGGTGATAAATGGATATAAAGAAATGATGCTTATCTTATATAGAGATGACTTTACGCTGGTTGAATTCAGAATGATTGAACTATTAGTCTTGATATAAATTTCTATACCTAGACGAGAAAGTACAGCAATTATTGTGGTAAAACTTAAAATTGCAACAAACTCAACATAAGCTGTAACTTCTAATCTTGAGATTATTATCCATAATTTAACTAAACCGAGAACCAAGAAAATCAGACGTTCAGATAATAAAACATAGAGATAAGTCAATATTCTCATTAGATTAATCTTGATGAAATATCATAAATTATTAATTGTTATATTTCTAAATACACATAACGATAATTAGTAAAGAATTATTAATCAAAACATAGTATTATAATGTTTAGAATTGACAGTAATTTTAAATGAGTAATGGTTTACCCCTTTTTTATCAAAAATACAACCTGAGAGCAGAAACAATTTGTAAAATCGTAAAATATTCGAAATATGAAGGTAATCCTCAGTAGAAAAGGATTTGACGCTCAATATGGAGGATATCCAAGTCCAATTCTTCCAGATGGAACCTTGCTTTCACTACCTATTCCTTCTGATGATGGTATTACTTATTCGCAATTAACAATTAATAATACCAATTACCATGATATCATGGTCCAATTGAACGCAAAAATAAATAGAGGAAATGGAATGGAGAATCTAAAAAACCTTCATGAATGTCATTTAGATCCAGATCTTTATCCGAATATATTGAAAAGAAAGATCGGTTGGAGAGGTATTTTTGGACAGATTGGGGCCGCCCATAGCCATCTTGCAAATCAAGGTGTAACCAATAATGATTTATTCTTATTTTTTGGATATTTCAAACAAACATACCAAAAAAATGGAAGATTACAATTTATAAAAAATGCACCCGAGCTTCATCTAATATTTGGATATTTATTTATTGATTATATAATTCAAGTAAATCATAATACTCCAGTTAAAAATTGGATGAAATATCATCCTCATGTTTCATCTAATGAAAGAAAAAATATTTCAACAAATACAATTTATATTGCTAAAGAAACTAGTAATTGGGATCCAAATATACCTGGATTTGGTTATTTTAAATATCATACAGATCTTGTTTTAACTAAGAATAAATCTCAAGGAGCAAAATCGCGATCAAAATGGAATTTACCCGAATTCTTCAAAGATACCTACATATCATATCATAAAAACGCTTGGAAGGATGATTACTTCCAATCAGTTAGTAAAGGACAAGAATTTGTAATTCATGATAATACTAAAGTAGTAAATTGGGCCAAATCATTAATACAGAATTATAGAGAGTTATAGATAAGAAGCTGTTTACATACAGATTGATTTTCAATAGGAAATATTATTTTTGGAAAAATAAAATGGATGGATTAAAATTGAATAATAATGATATTAAATGAAATATTTCATTAATCTAATATTTTCAAGTATTTTCTGAATTCAATACTATAATTAAAAGAGCTGTTGTTTCTTTAATGTAAATTCTTGTTTTGTAATCCAATTTATAGTATTTTCAATACTTGTTTCTATATCAGTCGGCTTCCAACCTAAATTCAAAATACGAGATGTATCAACATAATCCTCTCCTTCTGTATATTCCTTTGCTTGATTTGGAGATAATTGAGGTGTTTTTCCAAGTAATTTAAAAAATGTATATGATATTCTAGTATATACTCTGAATATAAATCTTGATATTTTAACTTTTGGTACTTTCACATTGGAGTTAAATTTTTTCGAAATTTCAATTAATTCACTAAATGAGTAGGGTCTAGTTGCACAAATATACCTTCCATTCGCATCATCTTTTTCTGAAACAATGATATGTGCCTTAGCTAAATCGGTTACATCCACGGGATTGAACGTTAACGGAGGTATAGCTGGAATTTTATTTTCTAGAATCTCTAAGAACACCTTTAGACTAGGCGTAATTTTATGAAACTCTCCTCCTATTATCATACCTGGATTTATAACAACTAAATTTAGTTTATTTTCGTTGGCATATTCCCAGGCTTGCCATTCAGATCTATATTTCGCTATTGAATAAGGAATTTTACTATCTGTATTCCATGAATTTTCATCCATTGGATTTTCTTTTGTTCCAGAATTTCCTAATGCAATAATACTAGATGTTAAAATTATCTTGGGAATATTATTTTCCTTAGTCGCTCTTAAGGCATTCAGTGCTCCTTCTACAGTCGGTTTTATAAGATCATTCTCTGGATCTTTAACATGGAAACCAAAAACAGCTGCTACATGAAAAAATACATCAACTCCTTTACTTGCTTCAACTAGTTGATCTAAGATTGTTATATCTGCTTGACGTAATTCTACATTTTTTAATTCTTGTAAAAATCGATTTTTAGAAGAATTATTTATATCTCTAACTCCTGCTCTTACTTGGTATCCTTTCTTGACTAATTCTTTAACCAAATTGTATCCTAAATGACCATTTGCTCCTGATACAAAAACTGTTTTTGACATTATTTCACCTATTAATGATTATTACAAAAATAGAATAATCAAAATACAAAAATAAAATAATATATATAAATATTTAGACTAATAACAATTTATTTCAATAATAAAATTATTTGTAAAATATGGAGTTTCAAAGAGATCATTTACATCAATCTGAATTTGGATTTGATGTCGATGAATTATTTGATCTGACAATGATTGATCTTTTAATACTTCAACAAATTAAAAAATATGATGAACCAACATTAAAATTCACCATCATGGAAGATATTAATGAACAAATACCTGAAACCAAACGATTAAATCCAACAAAATTTTACTATTCTGTAACAAAATTAAAAAATTTAGGGCTTATCGATATTAGTGAAGGCAAAAAAAAAGGAACTTCGCAAATTATTAAAACAACACAATTAGAAGAAGTTCTTAATTCATTATTTTCTTCATTATTGTTAACTAAAATTAATTTTGTAGAGATTTTTCATAACTTTCTTATTAAATTTAAACAACTCTTTAACTTGAAATTTCCAATTGATAATCTAATAACTAGCATACCTAATTTTGAAAAAATAATTGATTTAAGAAAAATAACGATTCTCTCACAAATTACAAATAACTTGTTTATTTTAACTGAAGATCTTAAATTTGAACATTTCAATAAACGAAAAAATTTGGATAATATTACACAAACTAAAATGATCAACAATAAGATTCGAGAACCCAATGATTTTTTTGATATTGTGTTATACTTGAGTTTTGACTATTCAATAAATTTTGAACCGAAAGAATATGTTCAGAATTTTGTATTAGAATTAATTAGAATTTGTAAACAAGGTGGATTAATTATATTGACTGGAATTATGAAAATTGAAGAACTAGAACACTTATTTTTATTACCAATTTATGATATATTAAATAAATTAATAGTTTACAATCCTATAGA
>JAOUKW010000124.1 GCA_029882335.1 Candidatus Heimdallarchaeota archaeon
ATATTATGTGTTCCTATGCTGGAAAGTACATAGTTATATTGCACATTATACGTTAATTGATTTACCACTCTACCAATGTTTCCCTGAGAAATCATCGTATTATTCATATAAATCTGGTATGTATCAAGATTAAAATCATCAACTGCCCATTTTAGTAAAATCGAGGATCCAAGTTCATATTGAGGAGCAACCGTTGTTTGAGAAGATATTACTGGTTGATTATTCGTCAGGATCAAGGACCCAGTAACCGTGGTTACTAAATTATTACTATCCTTTACTCGAATTGCATAACTTGTTGTTCCTGATTGAGTCGGATATGCTGTGTTTGTGAAGTCAATTGTATGTGAGGAGCAATCTGTTGTAAATGTACGATCGGTAGTAAATGTTGCTCCATTATATTGATAATCATATTCACAAGTTTGAATAGTTCCTTGATCTGTAATAGAGACAGTAGGATAAGTAATTGATTGTCCGTAAATTGCTGAAACTGTTGCAGGACTTGAGACAGATGGGGCGTTGTCATAAACATAGTAACTATAGTATACTGTTGCAAATCCAGATCCATAACCAATATTGACTTGAGCATTAATATATGTATTTGGTGAAATACTACTGGTAGGTATATTCACTGTAGTTTGTCCTGGACACTGATTGCTGTTAATTGCAGAATTAAGATCAGTACCTGAATTATCATTTTCGACAATTTTGATAGTAAATGAAGTATCTTGTATATTAGAATATGTGTATTGCACACCTATACCCATATTTTGGCCATCATTAATTTGTTTTTCACCTGACCAAAGAACTGGAAAACCGGGTTTTGATATATATACATGCCAATCTCCAGCTCCTCCTAGTAAATCATCACAGTCGTATGATACATATAAGCTATTAATTCTCATTATGATAGAATAATTTCCAGTTGTAGTTACTGTATCCAATTCAACTCCGCCGGAATTTAATGAGAAAAATAATATCGTACTTATTAATAAAATTATCACATTTCTTTTTAATTTAATATTGAAACACCTTTATTTGAATCCATGTAATCGCGATTCTTAATAAAGATTATCGCAATTGTGATTTATTTATACTACAAAATTTTAAATTTTTCTAGTTTTTACGTAAAATTTACTATAATTAGGTTAGTATTTATCCATAAATGAAATAGTAAGAGAGGGGGAGGATATTTTATATGTGGTGAGACTATACCCTCCTTAATCTAGTATAATATTGAATAATATTTAAACTTTGTAATATTCTAAAATTTTAGATTAATTTTCAAATAAGTAGTTTAATACTTCAACTACCTTTACAATAAGATAGGAATTGATTTGTGTACTTGGTAACAACTCTTTTTGTATTATGATTCTAAATTTGTGAATTCTATATTTCTGTTGGAATTTATTAGCCTAATATATTGATATTGTTAACCCAGATTAAATATTCACCAATACTTGATATTAGATTGTTATTGTCTAGAAATCAATAAATCAAGGATTAATAATAGAAATACCTTACAAAAATTTTATCAAATTGTATATCTCAGTAATTATATGGATTCTTTCACTATGGAGGTGATTTCCGCAATAAAACAAATCCCATCTGGAAAAGTTAGTTCATATGGAAGAATTGCACGAATTGCTGGAAATAGTCGAGGAGCAAGACAAGTATCTAGAATTTTACATACTTTATCAAAAAAACATAATTTACCTTGGCATCGAGTTATTAGTTCAACTGGGAAAATTGTTATCCAGGATGAACAGAATGCCATCCTACAAAAAGAATTACTTCTAAATGAGGGAGTACAAGTATCTCCTCAGAATACAGTGGATATGAAAATTTATGCTATTTACTAATATTCATAATAGAATATTCTTTTGCAAGAAGGGAGATTTATTATTTTACTTAATATCTGTTAATGAGTATAAATTGGAGTATCTTTAAACTTGATTGTATTCAAAAATATTAGTAGAGATCTCATCCAATTTGGGTTCTATATTACTTGAGGTACCAGAATTCATTAGATTTACTTCATTCTTACTGTTATCGATAAAATTATTTAGTTTAACTAGACTTGTATTTGTATCTCCCTGATAAATATACCCATATAAATTCTGATTTGCTTGTTTTACGGTAATGATGTATTGATTATGCTTGATTTTATTGACATAGCTATTTAATTCACCAAAGGTCTCATTGCCAAAAAGATTTATTGCTTGAATAAAATTACCTATTTTTTCATTTAAGATTGCCATTTCATTGGTAAATGATTTGGTATATACTGCCTGACCCTTATTATTCAAAATAAAAAGAGCTACTGGTTTTTCATGCTTTTCTTCCTGTCGTATTATTGATTTCCCATGTATTAAACTATCTATGAATGATGTAAGCTCAGGATTATTTTTTACATTTTCCTCTACAGAAGCATTAGCAACCATACCTACTAATTTTTCATGATTCAATAGATTTTCTAGTTCAATCAAGATAATTCTTTCAGTATTTTTTTCATGATGATCTTTAGACTCTTCTATTAAATCCATTAGAATGTATTTTGCATTACTAATCTTATTATCCAAAATAAGAACTTTTACTTTGAGAAATTTTGCCTTTAGTGTTATACTATAATTCGAGGTTTTCTCACCAAACTTTTCAAGTTGAATAATTAATTTATTTAATTCTTTAAAAATTTCATCAGAAAAGCTCATTTTTAATTGGTATATATACAAAAGGCATACATTAAATATTGATTTTTCGTAGAAAGATGAATGTACAATTTTACTGTTAATAATCTCTAAGAAAATATCTTCTGCTTCGATTTTCTGTCTTAAATTAGTGCTTTTACTTAAGATTAGTGCCTTACTATACATAAAATGCATTTTAGTTCGTTTATTATTTTGGTTCATAGTGAAGTAATGTTCTAGCATATCCAGATATTTTTTTGAATTAGTAAGGTCATTCATAACAACAGTTGCTTGGATAATATTTAGTAGATTTAAGCTAATTAAATCAATATTTTGTAATTCCTTATTAATTTCAAAGCTTTTGGTAAAGTATCCAATAGCTTTTTCAAGCTTTTCATCATTAAAATGATAAAATCCGATGTTATTATAACTAAGAGCAAGTTCTGCTTTCATACCAAGTTTGAGTTTTAACTCTGCACTTTTATAAAATAAATCTATAACCTCTCTATTTTGTATTTTTTTAAATGATGATAAAGCCTTTAAATTATAATAATGAGCCCTTAGTTCCTCAGACTTAGTATAATTTGGATTTTCTTCAATAATATTATTAATTTCTTCTAATATTTCATGATTTTTATTAAATTTACCAAGATACCAATTACATTGACAGATTTCTATTAAGATATCTGCTTTCAAAAATGGTGGTATATCCTGTTTAATTGTCTCATGGGCCAACTCCAATGCTTCATCATAATTTGCTTCCATTCTTTCTAATTTAATTTTATAATAGATAAAATTGTCGAGATTAGTAAAATTATTTATATTGGATCGGATGGTAATATAATCTCCTTTATCAAAAAGATTCTTAATAGAATCTTCAGTAATTACATCCAATTAAATCTAGATAGGAACTAAGATTATTAAGATTTATTTAATAAAATAATTCAAATGTAATTTATTTTATATTAGATCGTCTAGTGATAGTTTTTGATTATTTTATCAATTTTCTTCAATTTCATCTGTTTAGTGTTCATATTTCCTCTAATAAAGGTTGAAAGATATTATCCATAATGTGATCTAATTTATTCTTTAGTTCATAATCAATGACTATAAACTCTCTATGCTCTGAAAATACAAATGAAAAATGATTTATTAGCTGATCAAGACGAAAGATAGTCATATTAGTATCTCCTCGATGAATATAACAATATAATAAATCAGTCTCTTTCTTAATGGTTATATTAAATTCTTCTTGGGTAATTTTTTCAATATATCCATCATCTGATTCGAATATATGATTTGCAATAATATTAAATGCAACTATGAAATTTCCAACTAGGTGAGTGTTCATTTCAGTCTCTTCAATGAATAATTTTGAAAATAATTGGTTACCATCGATATTTAGTAATATAAAAGCAACAGGTATCTCATTTTTCTCTATAATTTTAGGATTTGTACTGATAAAATTATACAATAAATTACTAATGCTTTGATTTTTAATTTCATCTTGAATATTACCTTTTGGTATTACATCCATAATCTTCTCTTGATTCAATAAAATTTCTAATTCCATAGAAGTTAGTTTTAATAATTCGTAGTCTGTTGTTTCCGTGAATTGTTTTTTAATTTGAAGAAGAATATTTTTTGCCTCATTTATTTTCCCTTCCATAGCCAGTAACTTGGATTTCAAAAATGAGGCTTTTAAACCAATATTTTCGTATCTTGTATCCTTTCCGAACATTACTAATTTATTAATTAATAATGTAAAGTTTTGATATGTAATTTCGTCAAACTCAAACTGTAATTGAAATAAATAAAGGTTACATAAATTGAAGATTGATTTTTCATAGATTGAAAATGACATCAATTTATCTTCTATTATCTCTGCAAAAATTCCCTCAGCTTTGAGTTTATCACGTATCTTTGTACTCTTTGATAAAATCAACGCTGTGGCGAATTTATACCATAATTTAATCCAATCATGGGATGAATATTTTGTATAAAGTAGCTCTAATTGCATGTAATAATTGTTTAAATCATTAGATTTTTCATTTTGAACTAATAATTCGACTAAATTAATTAGACTCAACCCTATTTGATAGATATTATTTAATTCATATCCAATTTTAAGACCTTTAATAAAATATTCGTTTGCCTCTTCAAAATCATTACTGATTAATTTTCCCACTCCTAGATTATTATAACTTAATGCCAGCTCTCTTTTAGCACCTAATTTTTGTTTTATTTCAACACTCTTGAGAAATATTTTTGTAGATTCCTCTATTGAAATTAAATTTAGAACAACAAGACTAGATGCTTTAAGATGATAATAAGTAGCAAGCATTCGTAAGCACCTATTAGTGGTTGTATCAAGTTGAAATATCTTTTCTTCAATTATTGGTAGAAGAGGAACAAATATATTTGTATTTCCTAATTGCCAGTTGATATAGAATTGTTCAAGTAAAAATTCGGTTTGAAGATATTGATCCTCAATGGTTTCTATTGATATTTCATATAATAGTATTAGTGCATTTCTGTGATTACCTTTTAGTCGTTCTATTTTTATTGTGTAATAAGCGATTTCAGCAGATGTAAATCCAGATGAGATTAGTTCTTGTATTGACTCAAAATCTTCATAATCAAATAACTTCTCGATTTGATCATATTTTGAATCAATTTGATTCATAAGACTCAGTTAGATTTACCTATCATATTAAGCTTATTCTTTCTCCATCTTTTATATCATTCTAATAGTTTAGTTTTTAACTAAGTAAGAAATTGTTGATAAAACTACCCCGTTCTAGCATTGAAACCATACCTTTTGATACCATTTGTTTATCCTCTGCTTGAATACCCATATCTGTCAATTCTTTAATTAAATTGTCTTTTTGTATAATCTTGCTGTAACTCGTGGATAAGACGAAGTATACTCTCTTAAATGACCCATTTTCTATATAATTTAGTAGCCAATCCTTTGCTCCAGCATCTCTCCAAAAATTGCCTATAGTTGACGCGATTAATTTTGTATCCTGTCTTATCTGATAATTTCTAACTGGATCATTATATCCTACTAATCCATATAATGCAGACAAAATTATCAAATCATAATTATTATTTGCAGTTAGGGAACGCCACGCAGCATCTGTTATTTTTGAATAAGTCCGTCCGCTGTATCGTAGAAATGCTGGTAGATATTCATCATCTTTTGGATCAGCAATACCTTGAGCGATATCAGGTCCAATTGAGATTTTCACTTGTTCCAGTAGATTTTCTCTAGCAGCAATTAATGCGGAAGAATGGTTTTTACTCAATTGTGAATGAAAAGGTTTCGATGAATATGAAAATGTTTCTTCTACATATTCCCTTTTTGACTTCGAAGAGGCATTTACAATTAGGGTCTTCATAAGTTATTTTTATTGCGACTATACTTTAAGACTGAGAAAATATATCGTATTGTTTTAATTGTCTCTGGATAAGAATTAGCATTTATCTTGAGCTCAGTATGTTATTTATATTTTAATCGAATAATTCAGAAATATTATAAATGGACTAGAAAATTAACAAATGATAAACTAGAATATTTACTTAATTAATTCTAAAGAGATATAACTTACTGTTTATATTTTTTGTAGATAGAGATTTAATTTAGAAAGTGGATAATTTTAATAAAGTTAAACTACAATTTATTATTCATGAATTTTTGAATCGTTTCCTATTATTTTTTCCCTTCTGGATTATTTATCTCTTAGATGTAGGATTAACACTCCCTCAAGTTGCTATGATGGATATTGCATTTTGGCTATCAATATTTATATTTGAAATTCCAACAGGCGTTATAGCAGATAAGATCAGCAGGAAATTTTCTGTGATATTATCCTTTTTTATTCAATCAATTTCCATCTTTCTATTTGCTTTTGTTACCGATATAGTTTTTTTTCTGATAATCTATATATTTTGGGGTATCGCGGTGACATTAAACAGTGGTGCATTTGAAGCTTGGTTTTTTGATGAAATTAAGTATATTCATGTAAATAAGACGGATGAAGAATTGCAGAAAATTTTTCAAGGAGTTGATGGTGTAGTACAAAGTGTGGGGTTATTATCCAGTGCATTGGCTTATTCAATAAGTGGATATTTTGCAGAAATTTCACTTAAACTCCCTATTATATTGACCAGTATTGTTTACATTTTTGCAGTTATCTGGTTGTTATTTATACGTGAAACCCCATTACCTCAATCGTCATTAAACTCAAACAAAGGAAATGTAAAACAATCGATAAAAACTATTATTTCACCTCAATTAATTCCATTTGTATTGGTTACTATAGTTTTATCAAGTTTTATTATGTCACTAATTTTTTGGATGCAAACATATTTAGATTCATTAGGCATATTATATACAAATATTGGATTTATCTTGTCTGGTGCTGTTTTAATATCCAGTGTAGGTAGTTCATTATCTTCAACGTTTAGCAAATATTTTAAGAGATATACGTTATTTACATGTAATTTACTTATAGGTGTATCAATGATTTCAATGGGTTTATCTTCCTATTTGCCATTAAATATTGCATTATATTTCATGATTCGACTGATAAACGCATCTATTAAACCATATTTAAGCTCAATGCTGAATATGAAAATTGAATCAGATGTTAGAGCAACCACTTTATCGATTATTGGTTCATTTTCAACTTTATTTATTCTAACAGTAGAATTATTTAGTGCAATTTATATTGATGCTAGAGGATATCCAGGTTATTTTATATTATCTGGAATATTTTTTTTGATTTTTTGCATTCCATTGTCAATTATAGTAATAAAACAAATAAGCTTGTTGGCTAATTGATATTAAAATGTAATCCTCAAATGGTGTTGATTAGAGATAAAATTGAGAGATCAAATTATTTACAAAACTTTCGATAATGATTAACCTTATCCTTTTTTATTCAGTAAAATCTACTCTTTTATATATTTGATGTCTTGAATGTTCAACTTTAAAATATTTACGCATGGCATTGGGCACTTGTTCAGTTCCTCCCAATATTAAATAACCACCGGGATTTAGAGAGTGATACATTTTCATAAAAATTGGATCTGGTTCATTAAAATATATCCAAATATTTCTTGCAAAAATCACATCTATATTAGATGGAAATGGATCTGCTAACAAATCAATTTGCTTAAAGTTTACATTTTTCTTTATTTTATTATCCACCACGTAAGCATCTTGGCCCTGCTTATCTAATATCTTTTCAAAATATTTTACTCTTTCCAAATCATTAAGTTCTCTAATATGAAATCGATTATATGTACCTTTTCTAGCTTGAGAAATGAGTTTAGGATTTATATCTGATGCAATTATCTTGAAATTGTAATGATTTATTTGATCCATAAGAATTGCAATACTATATGCTTCTGCACCTATAGCTGCTGCTGCAGACCAAAACTGAATGCTACCACCCTTTCTCTCCCTAATTAAATTTGGTAATAAAGTGGATCTTAAAAAATCCCAAGTCTTTCTATCTCTTACAAAACTAGTTACACATATACTTAACTCTCCTTTAAGTATCTCAATTTCTTCGCTATTGGTTTTAAGATAAGCTAAATATTCTTTTAATGTCTTCATTTTAAGTGACATAACTCTTTTTCTTACCCGTCTATATACGAACCTAGGTTTGTAATTAGCAACATCATTTTGGGATTCAGACAAAATATCAATGATGAAGGATAAGTATGAAATATCATTTGCGATGGTTTCAATTGATCTATCTTTTAATTGATCATAATATTTGCTCTTTCTATCGTTTAACTCCATTTTCAATCGGACTATATCCATGTTATGTAAATCTTTCGCAAATACATCCACATCTTCATGTTGTACCCTTGCAGGAGAAGTATTTTTTTGTTTTTCTTTCTCCAATTCTTCAATTTCAGGAATTACTTCTGTTTTTTCTTTTTGTTGAAATGAGGATGAACCTTTGTCTTTTGTGGTTTTCATGCGTATTTGTTTAATATACTCCTCTTTTCTTTTTTGTATCATCTTGGAGACTAATTCAGAATTTCCTTCTACTAATGCAATATCCTTTCCAAATATTTGATTAATTGTTGTTGGTTCTTGTGGATTGGATTTGGATTGTTGTTGTAATCTTTTGATTTTTGATAGATAGATCTGTTTTTGTATATTTATTTGTTTTTTGAATTCCATCAAATCATCTTCTGATCTTTCTTTATGATTTTCAAAAAATTCATCTATATCCACCAAGGAATGCAATTCATGTTGATTCACCTTAATTTGCTCTATTCTTACTAATTTTTCGAGATCTTTTAGATCTTTAATTTGATCAAGAATTGAAAGAACAAGCTTTTCCCTATCTTCATTTGTGGATTGATCTAGATCAGACAAGAATTAATGTTATTCACTAGCTATTCATAAATCATTGCTTAATAAATCATTAATTTGATAATTATTTATAGAGAATATATTCCTGCATTAATTGTATTATAAAGAGATGTTGATTTGTCTTTAAGTAAAAAAAGCAATAATTTAAATAAAATATAATCATGTTTTATAATTTCATAGTATTAGTTATTTTGTAATTTAATTAAATGTTACAACGAATATGACATAAAGAGAAATGATTAAATTTGAATAATTTTAAACTTCGATTTATGATAGTATGGGATGATATTCGTGAAATATTGATTAAAGATACAAAGATCGCTTTTGACACTTGGAAATCAATGATTTATGAATTATTTCCGGATGATATTGAATATTGTTACGGAAAAGGTTCTGCAATAAAACCAATTGAATCTTTGATAGATTACGTACCTCAAATAAGTGACATTGATATTCATATCAAAGAAGTTGATGGTAGAAATATGTTTTCTAATTATGATGAAGCTATTAATGTTAGTAAAATATTTGAATCAAGATATATTGAAGCTCATCCTGATTATTACCATATACCGAGAACTCAAATTATGTTTCTTCATAGATTAGAAACAAAAGTTAAATTCGTATATCCTAAATTATCGGATATCAAACAGATTTATGGTAATATCAAATTTCCAAGCAATACTATTTCAAATGAAGAGGTTAAAAAAATTGATCATAATAATATACTTGAACAAAAAGCCATAGTAGATAATGCACCATACAGATTAATTGATAGGTATGGTATTGATTATTGGTCTTTTTTAAGAGGTTTAGTATTTCGTGTTTCTCCCACTCCAGTAAGGTTACTTACACAATTTGTTGATGAGCCATTAGAAATTTGGAAGTTAAATAGAACTAAAATACACAAATTATTGCTCTCAAATAATTTTACAGATATAGCTTCTTCATATTTCAACTACTACAAGTTCGGTTGGAATTTATTTGAATCGGATATGAAAACATCAAAATCATATATTCCAGTTATATCATCTGGATTAAAAGTACTTGAATTAACTTATAATGAGGCAATTAAAATTACAAATGGTTAAAAAAAATACCATAAAGAAGAAAATAATAAATACTATTTGAGTGGAGTTAAATTAGGTAGTAATAGGATGTGGTATCAGGTTACTCAACGAATTATTTTTGTTTAAGCCACGTCAAAGTTTACTATCAAACCAATGTTTTGAACCAATTATTATAAGAGGTGACTATAGTGAATACTACAAATAGGACGTGGTATCAGGTTAACACCTGATA
>JAOUKW010000516.1 GCA_029882335.1 Candidatus Heimdallarchaeota archaeon
GAGTTATCAGTATAAATCGCGGACATTTTTTCCCTAGATTCGATATAATCAATACTGTAATTGAGTTCAGATAATAAATTTAACACTTTGACCCAAGAAAGAACCAAGGTATTCATTCCCGGATATAACAGTATTCTTCCTCTTGAATTTTCAGGATGATAATACAGATGACGTAGTTGTGTTCTATCAGAGAGTTCAATATATTCTACAATAAAATTATCTGGAATATCCACATCTTTCAATTCATCATTTATCTCCATTATTTCCCTCTAAAATTCTCTAAATTAAAAACTTCTTATTTACCAACTATATTCTCACTTACAAATCACTCATAGATATTACATCAATGGGATTAATCGGTGAACTTGCAGGTGAATATGAAACGTTGATATTTCTATGCAAGATTATCATCGGTATAATTGTAATTATGGTGATAAAACTTTCAATACCAAACAAGTAAAAATAATTAGAGAGAGGACGAAGTTCAAAAATATTTAAAATTAACCCTCCTATAATTGAAGCAACAAATCTTCCAAAAGTTATCAAGACACCAAAATAACCCAGCAAAACAGACATATTTTTTGGATAGCTCGCACAAATATCAAGCATTACACCGATCCCAGTTCCACTATTTAGTCCATTTCCTATTCCAAATATAATCAATCCAATATAAAATAACTCAATATCTAATATAATTGAGTTAATTGTCAATATAATAAGTCCCACACTAGATAAAATTGTTCCTATGACAATAATTCTTAATCTACCAAATTTCGGTATGAGTTTTATCCCAATCGGTACAAAAACCAAAGTTAAACTTGTCCAAATTGCTACAATTTTCCCTACATCTGTTTTTTCAAAATGTAGATTTTCAATTGCAAATGGTTCCAATACTAGATCTTGCATAAACAATCCAATTGGATATAGGAATAAATAAATTGACATTAAAATAGGGTTTTTTTGTTTTATAACACTCAAAATCTCTGTAGTAGAATTAGTTTTTGTTTTCTCTCCTATTTGAATTTGTGTATAATATATACCAATCAAAGAGAGAACTAAGGATAACAAGAAGAAGAAGCTCATTCCAAAAATAAAGATAGAAAAATCCAACTTACTATAAAAATAAGAGCCTAAAAACCCTCCCATGGCAAAACCTGTCAGTCTTAGTGTTTGTAAAATACCTGCAATTCTATTTCTGTCAACATTTACTGATACTTTGGTAAGATGAGTATCTATTAAAGTTGTACAAATTGCAGATCCTGAATAAAATAACGCACCTGCAAAAATTATTCTAATATTTCCAATGGGGGTTAATGATGATGGAATTAATAGTAAGCCAATAAAAGAGGTTAGTCCACCTAAAACAACGAAAAATAATAGATTTCCTGTCTTATCATGTAAATAACCAAAAACCAAACGAAATAATTCAAATATGATTGCAAAACCAAGATATATGGAGATAATTGATTCATTCCAACCGATAAATTTCATCTCAGAATTAACAAAACTACTTAATGATACAACTGATATACCAACACCAATGTGTATAAAAGCAATTAAAATCAATTTGAAGGTTGTTATTTTGTTATTATGCTTAACTGGACTCAATATTTACATGATTTATCGCTATTTGATAGAGCTTATGATTTATCTCTCCACTGAAAGATAAATAAAATATTAATTTGAACTTTTGGGGTAGTATTGAATTCTTTCACCAAATGGTACTTCTACATCCGTAGTTAGTACCCATAATACATGATAGTTTGGTGGTTCTGGAAATGGTCCATAACCATCGGTAAAATAAATAAGTATTTGGGGGAGATGATTTTCATCTTCAATCCAATTGAATGGTGGAATAAATGAGGTTCCTCCTCTTCCATGCATCGCTTTTAGGTCATTCAATGCGTTTCCGATGTCTCCTCCCTCGTCTATTATTGTAATTCTTTGAATTACCATATCACATTCAATGATGAATACTTTTACAGAAACATAGGAGGTAACAATAGAGAATGTTTCTGATAAAAATTCTCTTAATTCATCTGTTGAAATTGAGCCGCTAGTATCTATAGCAATAAATATTTCCAAAAATTCCTTCTTTGTAGATGGGAAGATTATGTCCATACTCAAATGTTTTCTATTGGGTGGTACCCAATTGTAATCGGACATGATTGTTTTTTGAATATATTGTTCTAACAATTGATGCCATGGTATTTTTGGATCTAATAGTTCTTCAATTATTTCTCTAATAATACCTGGAATATTTCCAGTATTTCTACTATTAGCATATGCGGTCTCCATTATTCCTTTAAATCTATCCTGATCTAACTTGGAAAAATTGTCTCCTAATTCGCTCAAATAACCTTCCATAACTTCATTGAATCCGCAGACATAATCAACACCTGAGTATTCTTGAACCTCGTCAATTATTTCTCTGGAAAATTCTTCTATCTCATTATCTGATTGCTCTTTAGTTTTTTGTGGTTTGGATTTTTCTATCCCAATAAGAGATTTGGCATATTTATATAACTTGTCATACATGTCATCTGAAGTCTGTATTTGAAGATGATTTGGGATTGATTCTGTATCATCTATCT
>JAOUKW010000125.1 GCA_029882335.1 Candidatus Heimdallarchaeota archaeon
TCTAATAATTAAAATCTATATACTAATTATTTCTTGCATATAATCCATTTTGTACAAATTGATTTACAGATGATTAGAATCAGTAGTTAATATCAGGAAATCAACCAATAATTTTGATAATATTAATTGCATTTGATGGATAATTAATTTGGCTTGATATGGGTTAGCTTTAATATTATTATCATAAAATCGTTATTTACTGTTTCATATAAATATTGTTCAATTTTAAATATCAAAATAATTGGTAAATATCCTACCATGAAATCCATTAATATTTTGGAAATTGATCTATATTTTAATTCAAGAAACAAAGATAAAAAAACTATAGAAAATATAGCAATATTAAGAAGAGTGATTTATATCATGACCACTGAAAAAAGAGAAATTTTATTTCCAGAGTTTAAGTTATTCTTACTAACATCCCTGTTTTTTCTAGATTTAGGTATATTATTTGGTGCTTTAAATTCTTTTAGAATGGCAGGTTTGTTTGATTTACCACAAATTCATCAAACACATTGGACATCGACTTTATTTGGAGGTGTCACCTTACTATTACTTTCATTGATTTATTATACTTTTTCACACTTAAATGAGGAGGTGAATCAATATCATAAATTAACATTAATTGTTTATGGATTATTTATAGTTGGTATATTGTCTAGTTTTATGGCAGTATGGATCAATCATAATTTTATAATTATAACCGATTTAGTGATGCCTTTGGCAGCATCACTTTACGGAGTATTACTCGCGTTATTTATGAAGGAAAATAAATTTAGAGAAAATTTAAAGAGTCATCCTGCTGCATTGATGATGATAATTTCCATTGTATGGTTGTTAGTAGCATTTCTAATGTCATTTAATATAGCATCATCCTCATTAGATAGAATATTTCTCTACACGTATGTATATGGGTTCTTTTCAACAGCATTTTTTGGCCTATTATCATATGTGTTACCAGAATATTTCAATCAAAAACCACGAAACATGGGTAGCATTCGAAGAGATATTTTTCTATTCAATATTTCAGCAATTTTTATTATTTTATCCAATAAGTACAGTAAACTCCACTTCTCCATTAGTGTGTTAGGTCCTGTAATATGGGGAATATCTGGCTTGATTTTTACTATGTATGTTTTTGATTTAATCTATAAGGTGGGAGTTAAGAGCTCATTAGTTGGATTAATCGGTGGTTTGGTTGGATTTTTATTCTTTGTCTTTGATACATTTATGAAAGCAATATTACCAGTTTGGGTTCATCAAAGTCATTTTCATTTTATATTTTTAGGTACAATTATCATCGTATTAGTTTCACTTGGAACGGATATTTATCTAAGGGGTGATAAAGAAGGTGAAAAAGTAAAAGAAAATAAATTTGATCCTAAATATATCGGAATTGTTATGGTAATTTTAGGAGTTAGTGGGGTATTATTAGGATTTACAATTAATAATTTAATTTTTGCAGGATATTTCGGTCTTTTTCTTTTCCTTGGTATTTTAATTCTCGAATTTACAATTATTATGCGAAAAAATAAATGAGTCTATAATACCTTAATTATTCTTTCTTTATTTGATAAAAAGAGTTTCACCATATTTACTCCTCTTTGTAATCTTTCCCTATTGGATTCGTTTATTGCTAAATTATGATTTATATTATATTTTAAATCAGGATCAACTTCAAAATAACACAAACACGAATCAATTTTGTGGATCATTTTTACTTCTAAACCTAGGTTAATTGCAGTTGTTTCTAATCCAAAAATAACTAATTTTGTAGCTACTTCAGAGTCAAAGTATTGAAGATTAATTGGCTTTGAAATTATTTGATTCACTATATCACCATCAAATCTAATAATTGTAGAAAAATCAGATATATAAGTACAGATATATATCGAAATATTACAAATTTGATAATTTTTTGTGAATCAGTTTTAATATTGCCAATGCGTAATATTATCCGTAAAATGAACGAACTGGCAAAAAACAAATCAACATTATCAAAACATATTATTACAACATTTCCGACTGAATCGGTGATGCAGGTACTTCAAAAAATAGTTACTAACAACATTAGAAGAATACCTGTTTGTGATGAAAGTGATATAATTGGAATGATTACCACCACTGATCTACTTAAATTAATTGGGAAATATAGTTTTGAAGAACTAGAAGTAAGTGAAGTGGGGCGATATATGAGTAAAAAAGTTATTTCTGGAGATATCACCGACAAGATTAAAGATCTAATATTGTTAATTTATAATACAGGTATAAGTGGTATCCCAATCTTGCAGGATGAAAAATTAGTTTCTATATTTACCAACCGTGATATAATCATTAACGAAGAGATTTGGAGGAATATCAGAGAAGAAATTATATCAAGTGAAGAGGGAATAGGAAGACTAATTTCAAATGATAATTTAGTGGGGTCTGAAAAATCAATTCATCAATTAATTGAGAAGTTCAACTCCTCTGTTCAAAGACAAATGATTGTACAAAAAGGAAATCAATTTTTAGGTATCATTTCTCATAAAAGTCTGATACGGAATTTATTCGAGAAATTTCAAAAGGATAATTTGAATAAGTTAGATTTATTCAAAATGTCGGTAGATTCATTAGACTATTTACCATTTTCTCAAAGGAGTACTCCTGTTATGGTGAGTTCATGCAGGATGTGGATAAAATCAAGAGAATTGGAGGCATTTCCACTTTTCTATAAAGGCTTTCCTGTCAAATTAATTACCGAAAAAGATTTAGTCGGTTATCTTGCCAATAATTTATACTAATATGAATATCAATAAATCAAATACATCTCCAACACATATTATGATAAATAGAGATGAAATCGAACTTTGGTTAAAAAATTCAGACTATTTAGCAGAATTGAGTAAATATATTGAATTACCAAGTAGAACTGGAAACAAAGAAGAAGTACTAAAATGTTCTAAATTTGCGCTTGAATTACTTAATAGCTGTGGACTTGAAACAAAAGTATTCCCTTCAAAGGGTAACCCTGTATTATTTGGACAGAGATTATCTAATCCCAATAATCCAACAATTCTTATTTACGGTCATTATGACGTACAACCAGAGGGGAATAGAGAAGAGTGGAAAACAGATCCATTTCAAGCCATCAAAATTGGTGATAAATTATTTGGTAGGGGAAGTGCGGATAATAAAGGTCAACATTTTGCACATATGTTAGCACTACGGTATCTAAATTTGAATCATTCAGATATATTCAATAAAATAAATGTCAAATTCATCTTGGATGGAGATGAGGAATATGGGAGTTTTAGCTTACCCGAGGTTGTTATTAATAACAATGAAATATTGAGGGCAGATTTTGTCTTTGTTTCTGATGGACCATCTTTAGTTTATGATAGACCAACAATTGTTGGTTCTGTAAGAGGAATATTAGGCTTTCATATCACTATCAAACATAATGCATCCGACTTGCATTCTGGTAATTTTGGAGGATTGGCTCGATCTGCAGCAAGAGATTTACTATCACTTATAGAAACTATGGTAAAACCGAATGGTGAGGTATTAATAGAAGGATTCTATGATGATGTTCTAAAACCAACAGCAAAAGAATTGGATCTATTGAATAGTCTAGAAGAATTTTATGATAAAATAATTGCAAATAATAATTTAACATTATCACCTCATCAAAACGATAAAAACAACTCTTTTTTAAATCAATTATGGCCAACATTCAATATAAATGGATTGAAGACAGGGGGGGTAAAAGAATTACAAAGAACCATTATACCTAGTGAAGCAATTGTTAGCATTGACTGTAGATTAGTGCCAAATCAAAGTCCAAAAGACATTCAAATTAAGATATCAAAACACATACAAAATTGGGCAAAACAAGAAAATATATCGAATTCAATAAACATAGAGTTTGAGCATTCAATGGAACCTGTCTCAAGTTCAATAAATGATGAACGAATTGATCTATTAATCTCGGCTTTAAGTAAAGGCTTCAAAATTTCACCTATTGTTGTACCAAGACTGGGAGGGTCTCTGCCACTTTACTTATTTCCTAAATATCTAGGAATACCTGTATTTCTCGTCCCCTATGCTCTTCCTGATGAGAAAAACCATGCACCAAATGAAAATTTGGATATTCCATATTTTGAATCAGGCGTATATAGTACCACATTCTTACTTTATGAATTTGCTCATCGATAATGTGTAGTAATTCTATCAATAAATTTTAATTTAATCAAAGATAAAACAATATATATAAAAATAATTGTGCGCAATCTAAAATTAACCATCGCAGTGATAACATGTACAAGAATCCCGCAAGAAAAGGTCCAAATCGAGTTTGGAATGCATATCGTAATTTACGAGTTCCTGAAGAATTATTTGACGAAGTAAAAAAATATATGGAACAAAGAAAGTATGAATATTTACAGAATAGAGAAGGGCTGGATGAGACCTTTCCGGGAAGTTTGGAGACTAGTAATGAATTCCTCTCTAGCATGAGTCCTGAAGTACAATCATTAACTACAACCATGTTAAAACGAATTATTCGAGAAGAGTTTGAGAACTTTAAGGATTCTAGCATCAACTCCAGCGGTACAAAATCATTTGAAGATTTAACTCCGAGGAAACTCACTTCAAAAGAAAGAGTTATGGAAGTGCTTGAAAATCATCCAAATCAGGAGTTAACAACCCTTCAAATAGAGGAATTATTGGGAATACCAGGACCTACTTGTAGACAAGCTGCAAGAGAAATAGCTGATGAAAATTCAAATGTAATCAAACTACCTGGTAGACCAAACAGATTTAAATTTATTCCTAATTGAACAAATCATTTGAGATAAACTTTCAACTGTAAAGATTTTTAATGAAAGTAGATTTTTAAGTGAATCTGCAAAATAAGACTTTTTTTAGTTGGATTACATTATCAAATCATATGGATACTGATTCTATCCCGAATGAAAACATTCAGAGTAACGAACGCTTCGATGTTTATCTAGTGGGTAATAAGCATAATCGTATTTTTGCTGTTGATAGGAATAGATGCAAAGGATGTAAAATCTGTACGTCTATTTGCCCATATAATGCGATATTCATGGGAAAAGTGAAATCACATAGAGGTTTTATTTATCCAATTGAAAATGGCAAATGCACTGCATGCAAACAGTGTGTTTACATATGTCCCGATTTTGCACTATCTATTCATGATGCTGCAGACATCACAGAGGAGGCTAAATAATGTCAGAGAATAAATTAGTAGAAGAACCCAGAGTTCTTGCAGGTCCACAATTTAATTCAGGTAACTTTGCAGTAGCAGAAGCAGCACTTTTTGCTGGTCTTCATGGTTATTTTGGATATCCCATTACACCTTCAACAACGATAATGGAAAGATTGGCTTCTAGGTTGCCTTATGTTGAAAAACCAGGTGCATTTCTCCAAGCAGAAGATGAGATCGCAAGTATAACTGCAGTTATTGGATGTTCATGGACTCGAAATAAAGCAATGACTGCTACATCGGGACCTGGTTTTTCATTAATGCAAGAAGGTATTGGATTAGCAACTTTTACTGAGACTCCTTTAGTAGTTGTAAATGTCATGAGAGGGGGTCCATCAACGGGTCTTCCCACCTTCCCTGCACAACAAGAACTAATGCAAGCGCATTTCGGATCTCATGGTGATTATATGGTACCTACATTTGCACCTAATAATGTTCAGGAATGTTTTGATTTAACAATCGAAGCCTTTAATGCTTCTGAAGCACTAAGAACACCAGTGTTTGTTTTGACAGATCAGATCCTTTCAACATTAAAAGAAAGATTTCTCATCCCCAAAAAGGAAAATATTGAATTAGTTAACAGATCCAGTCCTGATAATCCACACATTACCTGGAAAGGAGAAACTATTTCGTCAAATTTAGTACTACCGATGAATTGTTTTGGTGAAGAATCCAAGGCATTTGCTACTGGATTAAGCCATGATGATACAGGTCATGTAGATCTAAGCGCGGATACCTATGAACTACTGATGAATAGATTAAAAGAAAAAATTCTTACGTATCAACATTTATTCCCCAAACCCGAGAAATATTTGATTGATGATGCTGATACAGTTGTTGTTGCTTATGGTAGTACTGCAAGATCCGCAAAATATGCAGTCAATAGCGCAAGAAAGAAGGGTATTAAAGCCGGTTTATACCGATTAAGAACTATTTGGCCCTTTCCAAAAGATGATATTATTCAATCCCTAAGAGGAAAAAGAATTATTGTTGTTGAAATGTCATCAGGACAACTAATTTGGCCCGTAGAGAGATATTTAAAACAAGATGTAGAGCATATCGGCTATCTAAGGGGTTCTGTACCTCCACCGTCGTTAATTAGAAAGAAAATAGAAGGAGTTAATTAAATGGTCACAATAAAATTTGATTTACTAGGACATAATAATGAAGTAGATTTGACAAGTAGGATGTTACCTCACATTTGGTGCAGTGGTTGTAGTTTAGGAACTAATGTACAATCTTTTATTAGAGGCGCAATTTCTGCTGGTTTAAATCTAGATAGAGAGGTAGTAATGGTTAGTGGAATTGGATGTACCGGAAGAGCATCGGGATATATAGAAGCCGATGGTTTTCATACAACTCATGGAAGAGCAATTGCATTTGCAACTGGAGTCAAATTAGGAAATCCAAATCTAGAGGTAGTTGTATTTTCTGGAGATGGTGATTTATTTGCAATAGGTGGAAATCACTTTATCCATGCTGCTCGAAGAAAAGAAGATTTAACAGTAATTTGTACAAACAATTCAACATATGGTTTAACAGGAGGTCAAGCTAGTCCTACTACATTTGAAAATACTTACACTCCTACTACAATAGAAAAAAATGATAAGCCATTTGATTTGGTGAATCTTGCCTTGGGAGCAGGTGCAGCTTTTGTAGCTAGATATACTTCTGCACATTATAAAATTCTTCCAAGAATTATAAAAGAGGCTTTACAAACCAAAGGTATGGCATTTATCGATTTAATTTCAGGTTGTCCTGCCATTTATGGTAAAAAAAATGGTTATCCAACAGGTGAAATAATGGTTCAAAATTTTCTGGAATCTTCAGTAGATATTGTTCCTGATGATGAAGGTACATATTTATTACCCGAGAATACAGCTGTTCATTTTGATCAAGGAAAAGGATATACCAAAATCCCCGTGGGTATTTTTAGAAGAGGTGAAAAGAAATGAACCTAAAAATAAAAATTGCAGGAATTGGAGGACAAGGTGTTCAATTTTTCGGTAAATTACTAGGAGAAGCTGCATTCAAACAGGGATTGAATGTATCACAAGGTGTAATATATGAACCATCCACTACCGGTGGTTTAACAGTGGCAGATATTACCCTTGCTCATGCAGATGAGGAAATAATCTTTCCATATATTGAGGAACCAAATATCCTAATTGTTTTTGCACAAAGATGTTGGGATGATTACAAGCATCTAGTTACTGAAAATACAATACTCTTGGTAGATCAAAGCAATGTTCAGGATTTCAATCCAAATGAGAGCAGATTATCACTTCACTTACCTTTCTCTAAAATCGCACTTGATATCGGTTCTGAAAGTGTAATGAATGTAGTAGCACTCGGTTTTATTTCTGAAATGCTTGATATCAGTGATAATCATGTACATACTATATTAAAAAATCTTTCACCAGAAGATGCAATGGTGCTTGAACTTTTAGAAGTTGCACCTGAAAATTTTGAAGAATCATTAATCAAGTCATCTCCCAAGAAATTTCAAGAAATGAATCTAAAAGCATTTAAAATGGGTTATAATTTGTCATTAAAGGAAGATTACTCCAAGTCTGAAGTTTTAAATTAACCTATATAAATTATAATATTTTGAATTCGATAAATTTATCAAGTAATTCTCTTCCTTCCTTTGTATTCGAAAATTCTATAAATTTTGAAATTGTATCAATTGTTATTTTACTTATCGAGTGTTCCATACTACATGCATCTAATTGTGCTATATCTGAAGGTATACCCAGTTGCTGAAGTAATGTTTCCATAATTGAAAAATTTTTATGAATACTTTTTGCTAACAGCTTTCCCTTTTCAGTTAAAGTAATTGTGCTATATTTTTCATAATTCACCAATCCTTCAGAAGCCATCCTTTGCATTGCTTCAGTTACAGAAGACCTACTTCTTCCCATTTTATTAGCAATATCTGAAATCCTTGCCTCTCCACTTTGGATGGTTAAAATGTAAATTCTTTTTAGATAGTTTTCCGTGGTTTCACTAAGATCCAAATGAGAAGGTATTGTTTCAATATCCATTTTACGAACAAACTCTGCTATATCACTATTAGTATTACTACTTTTAATATTATACCTTTGTAGGGAATAAATAATTAAATTTGTTCTCTAGTTTTTTTCTATTGTAACCAATACTCAAGTGTTTATATCTTCTTTTTTATAAATTACTAAATCACAGTTAAAATTGGAGGTATTCTCCATCGGCCCAGTAGTGTAGTCCGGCCAATCATCGCGGGCTCTCACCTCGTGGACCCGGGTTCGAATCCCGGCTGGGTCACTTTTTCCTCATCATCCTTATTTCTGTAGCTGATCGTTTTTAGTAAAATAGTTGATTAAATTCAGTTTTACAAAAGGTCAGTTCTATTTTCTTTAATGTGTTCCAATATAATTTTATAAAGTGATCCGATATCTTCGCGTATTGTATCTAAAGTTCTTCTTGGTTTTAGTGTTAATTCCTCTACCAATAACGCAATTCGATGGACTATGGTTGGAACAACAACAACATTATTAGTTAAATACTCTCTCTGTTCTAATTTTTCAATGATTTTCTTTAACCACATTCCCAGGATTTCATCGATGTTACTGCTATCGCTAGGGTTATAATTTAGAATTTGCGGCAGAAAATTGGCAAATAAAGCATCTTTAATTTCATTAAATAAAATTGGTTTCGGATTTGTTTGTTTGAACTTTGCTTTATCAGTTACTTTAAACTCCCCTTTAATTACGCTTGAGAATGTACCAAAGAAGCTTGTTGAGTTAAAATGTCGGGGTGTAAATATGTGGGTCATATTTTTTTCAAAATTTGCACTAAACCGATTTAAAATACTAATTGCCCTAACAAATCTTTCCTGTTCATCTAATTGCAATACTATTGAAGGACTCCAGAGATGCCAAACTTCTATTGGTGGTAAATCTTGATAATCACCAGCTTGATTTGTTGGTGGACAGATTAAAGGTAAAGTTAAGTTTGTATCAAAAACCATTATTTCAGGTTGGTTTTCAGGGAATTTAAGATTGACGAGTTCGCGTACTTTATTCCAAAGCTCTGTGGTTGAAGGTAAACCTAGATTCATAATTGAATTCCAGCGAGATATCCAAAAATTTTCTGAAATTCTCCAATATGGGTCAACTCCAATTATTTTTTCAGATAACCATCCTTTAGTTTTTCTTTCTTTGATATTTGATCCAAGAAAAACCGTTAGCATATCATGATTATTAAAATTAAAATCACAGGCTAATATGGGTACTCCTAATTCATGAAGTGCAGTAGCTACTGAAATAGATACCGGTGTTTTTCCACCTCCACCCTTGGAACCAGTAATCATGATAATTTTTTTAATGGCCAAAAAATCCCTAAATTACTTTAATGTATAATACTTTAAGAAATATTGTTTTTTTCTATAATATTTTTGACTGAAGGAATAGATTTTCTGACTATTGTATAAATTTGATTGAAATTTTATGGTACCCAAATTGAATACACCATATAAAAATAAACAGCTGATGAATCACCTAGGTTATAACTTGCTTACTCCTAATAATAGAGTATGTCAAATTAGTTAAATGTAAACACTCTTTCTTGTAATCGTTAAATTCAAGGGTATTCAAGGTGTTATATTAGGAATTATACAATGTTTTTTATAGTTAGGATGAGTATATAAATAAATGGCTAAAGAAAATCAAGTAGCTAATTCAGCTTTCTTCTTTTCCCTTCTGTTTTATTTTATAAGATCTACAAATGAGCAGTATTTTAGTAATAATTTTCTGTTATTTTCAACTTATCTTTTGATTGTTTTATGTAGTATATTTGCTTTTATCTATATAAATCATTTAAAAATATTCTATTCTCCAATTGTTGGAGGAATGGTATTCGCGTGTACAAATTTAGGAATTGTAATGGCTGGTACTCAAGGATTGGATAATAGTACACCGGAAATTATCGATGGATTATCAAGAATAGTACTTGCATTGTTAACAATATGGAAATTAAGGACTGATATGAGGCATTTAAAATTAGAAATCGATCCATTTACAGTAAAACGATCTTCTGTTTCACGTCTATTTT
>JAOUKW010000517.1 GCA_029882335.1 Candidatus Heimdallarchaeota archaeon
CAAGGGAATTAAACCGAATTTTGATATATTCATTAATACTGTTGATAAACCAATTGATTTCAATAAGTATATTAGACTATTAAATCCCAGAGGGACTATGTGTTTTATTGGAGATCCAGGAAAAATAGATATCAGTATTTCATCACTAATTAGTTCTGAAAAAAGAATAATTGGCTCTGTTATCTCTGGTAGGAATAAACTAGAGAAGGCATTAGAGATTGCTGCAAAATATGGGATAACACCTGTAACAGAAACTTTTAAACTAGAAAATGTTAATCAAGCGATTGATAGATTAAGAAATAATCAGGTAAAGTACAGAGCATTAATCAAAATTTAACTATACAAAAATAAAATCCCTATTATTATCCTTTTTTGTTACCTTCTCATAAATCTTATATACTAAGGTTATAATACTTGTATAATAGGGAATATCTCAAATGTCAGACCAAGAAGATAATCAACCAATTTACCGCTACAAAACTGTTTTACTAGGAAATGCAGGTGTGGGCAAAACATCAATCAAAAGAACGTATTTTGGGATGGAATTTGCTGAGAATTATATGATGACACTTGGTGTTGATATAGCAATCAAGAAATATGGTTCACATGCAGTAAGTATATACGATGTTGGTGGACAACCGGGATTTCATCTTACCTTTGATACGTATATCAAAGAAACACACGCAGGGTTATTAGTATTTGATATAACCAATCATGATTCACTAAATAATATCTTCAAATGGGCAGAAATGTTAACAATAAAGTCAGGTAAACAACTACCAATGGTACTAATTGGAAATAAGGTCGATTTACGTAATACTTCACTAATTGAAGTTAGTCAAGAAGAAGCAATAGAGATATCAAGAGAATTAACAAATAATTCGATATACGAAGTACCATACATAGAAGTATCCGCTAGAACCGGTTTAAACATTGATTATGCCTTTGATTATCTAATAAGTACAATGGATCAAGTTTATGAGCAGCAACATTAGATTACTGTATTGTTTAAAATAAGATAATATTTAAACGTAATTTTCACAATTATTGCATTTAATTTTTATAGAAATCAGTTTTATGTGAAATTATGGCTTCCATCCTTAAAATTAGTATAAGGAATAGATTACTTCTCATATCTCTTGCTACAATATTTCTATTAAGCGTTCAATCAGGATTAATTTTTGATGCTCAGTCAAAACTTCAATGGTTAGATGATAAAGGAATTGAGCATTTAAATAGAGAAGACAAAATGCTGCTTGATATTTATGAATTTAATTATACTATTGCATCGTACATACAATTAGAATATAGAAGCTATCTATATACATTATTATCTCATGATCAACATGAGCCAAGTACTTATGAATTAGATTATATCATAGAAGAGATTAATACATTTTATCATAATCTTTTGGAAAGAGAAAATATAGGTACAAATATTACAACTTATGAAACTCAACAAAATTCAAATTATACAGCTTTACAAAACTTTGCTAAAAATTTTGAAAATATTTATAATTTATCTGATTTTAATGAAGAATTGGAAGTATTTAAAACGGTGGTGAGTGATATTGCTCGAAGAGATGCAGCAGATTATAGAACTGTTTTAGGGGAAAGAATTAACAGTACCAAGGAATTTGGTCAGCAATCGAGCATGATGCACCACATGTATGGGACAAATATGTTTAATTCAGGAAAGGCTGTTGAAGACGGATTCAATTATCTTGAGAATAATGATTCATTACTATTATCATCCATTAACGAGAAAAATAATTTTACCATAAAATATGAGCTAATAAATCAATACTATGCAATCAAGAATGATATTACATCATTAATAAATGAATGGACATATAATCAATTAGGTTGGTCAGGTAATTCGTCACAAGGACATGATGTAATTATAGATTCACTTAATTTATTCTTGGATAGTCTCAATCAGAGAAACGAAACAATTACAAATAATTTAATTTTATTCAGGAATCATCAAAATTTGACAACTACAGAGGTTAATTATGTTTTAGATATATTAAACTCATTTTTGAATTTAATTATTCCGAATTTACAAAATTCAATTACCAATCAAATTGGTTTGATAACAATAGAGATGCAAATTGAGAATACAATCGAAACTGATTTTAATGTTTTAGGACAAACTGTAAAAAGACTGTTGGATCAAACATTAATTAATATTAGAAGTGATAGAGATAAATTCCTTCGTATATTATCAGAAGTAAAAGCTCTATTAATTGAGGAATTAAATACATTAACAGTACAATCAGTTTTATGGATTATCTCTTTAATTGTTTTTACCCTTATTCCGACGGTGCTTATATTACGTAGTAGAATAAATAAACTTCTAACAAAAACACAAACCATATCTGAAGGAGATCTAAATATTAAAATTGCGAGTAAATATGGGTCTGATGAATTTGGTAGGATAGAAAAAATATTTGATGAAATGGTTCTTGAATTAAGAAATTTCATGATCACAGCAAGAAGAACATCAAATACACTATCAGGTATTGCAGAAGAATTAGCAGCTGGTTCTGAAGAAGCATCAGCTTCCATCAGGGATGTTGCAAAT
>JAOUKW010000004.1 GCA_029882335.1 Candidatus Heimdallarchaeota archaeon
CATTGGCGTGTATTATATCAATTGTATTAAGTTTGATTATAGGTATTATAACTGCTTACTATCATCAATCAGTTGTTGACAGTTTATTTTCTGCTTTTGCATTGTTTGGTACATCCATGCCAATTTTCGTTATTGGTGTCTTCTTAATACTTATTTTTGGAGGTACTAATTTAGATTGGTTTCCAACATCTGGTGCACATGCATTACCTCAAAACATAGCAAAGGGACCATGTGGTGATTTGTGTAGAACTAATCCTGGGGATTATTGGAATCAAAATAGTGGTAACCTCAGTACCGCATTTCTATTGACCTATTTTAAAATCTTATACTACCATAGTTTGGATTCATTAAAACACTTAGCATTGCCTTTATTTACATTAACTATTGTTAGTTTAGCTGGTATTTCAAGAATCACACGTTCATCTATGCTTGACATCTTAAGACAAGATTATATACTTGCAGCAAGGGCAAATGGATTGTCAGAAAGGGATGTAATAATGAAACATGCCCTTAGAAATGTACTATTGCCAATCGTGACAATTGTTGGACTATCAATTCCTGGGATACTTGCAGGTGCGCCTATTACCGAAACCGTGTTTACATGGCCTGGTTTGGGTCTATTCTTCCTCGCTGCTATTCCTACTTTGGATATGAATGTCTTAATGGCAAGTGCTGGTGTGTTTACTCTATTAATCTTATTCTTTAATATGGTCACAGATATAGCGTACATATTTGTTGATCCTAGAATTACACTTTAGAAATTAAAAATTTTCCTTTAAATTCTTATCAAGCAGTATTTGACAGTCTTCTTAATAAAAACAATATACTTATGATTAAAAATAAAATATAATAAAAACTGAAAGTTGATTTTCTAATATATTAAGAATATAATTAAATGTAATATACCTAATAATTTTATATTGGTTATTTGTAGCAACATATAGAAGAAGTTCTTCAATTATTAAGAGGAAATAAAATGGCAACAGCAACCAAAGATACGGAAAAGGAACAAAAAATATTTAGTGTCAGTAAAAGCCAATGGTATTTTGTAAGACAGAGATTAAAAAGAAATAAAGTAGGAATGTTATCACTGAATTATATATACTTCAATGTGTTACTTGCTATTTTTTATCCTATTTTAATCGCATCACGTATTGCAGACAATAGACCTGGTTTGGAAAGAGGCTTAGGTGGTGGAGCAAATGCCTTCCCAAATCTAAGATATCCTGCTGGTACTGATTCAAATGGACTTGATTCGTTTTCTCGTTTACTTGCCGGTTCTGAAACATCAATTCTAGTTGCATTAGTTGCTACCGGGCTTGCATATTTTATTGGTATATCACTTGCATTAATCGCTGGATATTATCGTGGACGAGTCGAAGAAATAATAATGAGATTATCCGACCTATTCTTAGCATTTCCAGTCTTAATATTCTTAATTATGATGCTTCAAATTGCTAGGAGTCCTGATGCTGGAAATAACCCATTTGCCACAACACCATATATCATGTTAGTTGCTATCTTAATCGGGTTCTTTGGATGGCCGGGTCTTACTCGATTGGTGGTCGCTCAAGTCAAACAAGTTGGTTCATTAGAATTTGTTCATGCTGTAAAAATCATTGGAGCAAGTGATAAAAGAATTATTTTTCTTCACATATTTCCCAATGTATTATCAACAATAATTACTTTCGCTGCACTATCATTAGGTGGAGGTATAATCGCAGAAGCAGGTCTTGCGTTTCTTGGATTTTCTGATCCAATAAATACTGTTTCTTGGGGTGTGCAGGTTCAAGATGGATTGGCAAGATTAGCTTACAATCCGGAACAAGTATTAATTCCAGGTTTCACTATCTTTTTCCTAATTTTAGCTATTAATTTATTTGGAGACGCATTAAGAGACGCATTAGATCCAAGATTAAAAGAATAAATGTTTTGGAAGAAAAATAATGAATAAAAAAAATTCAAAAAAGGTAGAGTTATTTCAAGAAGGTCCACAAATAAATAATTTAGATGAATCATTTCTTCAAAAGCGTCCTTCCTATAAAAAAGTGATAAAAGAGGGAATTATACTTGGTTTTATACTGTTTATTATTCTACTTGTTTTTTATTCATTGTTTATAATAATATTTGTGGGAAAATTTACATATGATGTATATATTTTCTTTTCAGATTTATTATTTTTGATGTCAAGTCTAGTTTTTTTTTCTGCTGGGGTTTCATCATATTTTGGTCCCTCTCCAGTCTGGGCAAAAATAAGATCAATGTTTATGGGTTATGATATCTATCCAAAATCAACAACAGATTCATTAATACTTGGTTTAAAAAGGAGTGCTACAGGATTTTGTCTGTTACTTCTCAGTATTCTTATTACAATATAATTTTTCATCACTAATTTAACCTATAAATAAGTATGTTATCAACATTCAATTTAGCGGTTGTTAGATGATGTTTTAAATTAGTAGGTAATTTGTATTAGCCTCATTCTCTCTAATTAATTGAATAAATAATTATAATATTTTGATTGTAGCTTTCTCAATGTCTAATATTGCTTTCTCATGCGTTAATACGTAATATTGTATAAAGATATTGTTCGTAATTTCTGCTTATGTATCGATTTACTTAATAAAGTATAATTTGTGTGGGGATTATGGAAGACACTGATAGCTCAAGCAACAACCATGTAATAGAAGAGTCAGTATCTGAAATTGAGGAAGTTTTTCCTGGTAGCCCAACCTCAGCCAATGCTGAAGTCGTTATCGAGGTTAGAAATCTAAGAAAATATTTCTCAATACAATCAAAGTCTCTCTTATTTACAAAAACATTGGGTTACATCAAGGCAGTTGATGGAATAGATCTCCAATTATTCTCTGGTGAAGTGTTAGGATTAGTCGGAGAATCTGGTTGTGGTAAATCAACTTTATCAAAAACAATTGTTGGTCTCGAAAAACCTAGTTTAGGACAAGTATGGTATCGAGATGCAAATATTCATCAACCCATTGATAAAGTTGAACGTTTACAAATTCGAAGAAATATACAAATGGTTTTTCAAGATCCTTATACCAGCTTAAATCCACGAAGGTTAATAAAAGATACTTTAGAAGAACCACTGTTAATCCATCATCCAGAAATGACTAAGGAGGATAGATTAGGTGCTGTGTATAAAATTTTGCAACAAGTTGGTTTAGAGAGCTATCATGGTTATAGATATCCCCATGAATTCTCAGGTGGACAGCGTCAAAGGGTAGGATTAGCTCGTGCATTAATCATGAATCCAGAAGTTATTCTTGCTGATGAACCAGTAAGTGCGCTCGACGTATCTGTACAAGCATCAATATTAAATTTAATGCAAGATCTACAATCTGAGTTCAATGTAGCTATTATATTTATAGCACATGATTTATCTGTTGTAAAGCATGTATCAAATCGAGTCGCGGTAATGTATTTGGGTCGAATTGTAGAAATTGGACCTACAGAAGAAGTTTTCGATCGTCCTTCTCACCCTTATACAGTATCTCTTATCTCTGCTATTCCATTTGCAGATCCAACTGTAAAAAAGAGAAAAGTCATACTGGAAGGAGATGTACCTTCTCCTGTTAATTTACCACCTGGGTGTCGATTTTCATCTAGGTGTTATAAAGTACAAGATCGTTGTAAAGAAGAAGATCCTATTCTTGAATTAAAGAGGGGAAATACGTGGAGTGCTTGTTTATTTCCTGAAGATGAACCAGTATTATTTTTTGAGGAACGATAAAAATGGCTAGAATACAAGATTTATTAGTTTACATATTGATTCAATTTCCATTGATGATTGTTAATGCAGTTCGAATTAAATTTTCGAATGTATTAAAATTGTCTAAAAAAGAGTGGAAGGATATAATAATATACCGAATTAGTAGTCCATCTGCAATTTGGTTTATCTCCATATACGTGAATACTTTATTTGCGATTATTGGTTTTAATATTGTTAGAGACAAAGACGGTACTTTTTTTGATAAAATATTTGGTGGACCAAGTTATTATTCACGTTTATTTTTAACATATGGATTGAATTCAAAATCTAATCCTGGACCTTGGGCAGAAGGAATGTTAGCATGGATTTTTGCACCATTTGCTGTGTTCTTTATGGGTCTTGGATTATTTTATTTAAAAGAAGGAGGTTGGGCTAGAAACTCTGCTATTTTTAGTGATCCTGAAGGAGTAAAGAGCTATGCTTTCTTTAGTGATTTGGTTTTTGGATATGAAACAAATATTTTTGGAAAATTTGCAGGTGAAGGAAGTAAATGGAATTTATTTTATATTGGTTTAATATGGGTTCCTATGTTTGCCACAATCACAATTACTATTTTATATGAGAAGAAGTTAGATCGAAAAACATCTATTGTTACGAGAACTATTATTAATTTCTTAATTGCAATTTGGATTGGTACAATTATAGCGCGTGTTGGTGATCCTAGCTTGAATTATGATTGGTCTAATTTATGGAATAATGTTATGAATGAACGAGAAAGAAATAAATTTGTAATTATTAATAAGGAATATAATTATCATCCTACTTTTATTGCAATGTATTTTGTATTCATACAATTTATACCTTCCATATTATTGGGTTTAGCTAATGGTATAATTGCCATCAGAAAGCAGATTCGGTTTGAATGGGATGCATATAAGGAAAGACAGAATCTAGAATTGGAAAGAGAAGCACATGGTGTCAAGAAATTACCTTGGGTACCTGATCTAGAATCTGAAATTAATAATAATGGAGAAGATGAATAGTATGAGTGATGTAGAAGACGAATCAAATAAATTATTAGAAGTAGTTAATTTATATACATATTTCAGAACTGAATCAGGTATCGTAAAAGCATTAGATGGAGTTACATTCGACGTTCGTAAGAATGAAGCAGTAGCTATTGTCGGCGAATCTGGTTGTGGAAAAACGGTTACTGCACAATCTATTCTTCGAATATTACCAAAAAATGGAGAATCTGTTGAAGGTGAGATCAATTATATGGGTGTGGATTTATTAAAATTAACAAGCAAGCAAATGAGGACTGTTAGAGGAAAGGAAATTGCTCTCCTATTTCAAGATCCACTAAGTGCTTTGAATCCTGTATTTACTATTGCCCGTCAAATGACTGATGTAATTTCATTACATAGGCAGGTTGATGTCGAAGAAGCGAGACAAATTGCAATTGACATGATGAATCGAGTGGGAATTCCTGAAGCAGAAACTAGGATCGATGATTATCCTCATCAATACTCAGGTGGAATGCGTCAACGTATTCTTATTGCAAGGGCATTATCATTAGAACCGACGTTATTATTAGCTGATGAACCTACAACTGCCTTGGATGTTACTATACAAGCACAAGTTCTTGATATAATTCGATCTATGCAAAAAGATATGGGTCTATCCTTGATGCTAATTACTCATGATCTTGGTGTGGTAAGAGAAACAACGGATAGAGTACATATTTTTTATGGTGGTAGAGTTGTTGAATCTGGACCAACAGCAAATTTATTTTTAAATCCCAAACATCCTTACACAATCGCCTTATTGGAATCAATCCCATCATTCAAAAAAGGGAAAGGTAAATTAGCTACTATACCTGGGGTCGTTCCACAGTTAATCAATCCACCTATCGGGTGTAGATTTCATCCAAGATGTGTATATGCCACGGATATCTGCAAGACTAGACCACCAATTGAGTTTATTGGTGATGATCGAAAGATTGCATGTTTCCATTGGAAAGAAATTGATGAGCAAAGAATGAAGAATAAAGGTTCAAAATAAAACGTATTTTTTATATTATAACACAAATTAGATTTATACATTTTAAACCAACAACAAAATATTTTTCTTTGTAATTTTAAGGATATATATGTGATATCTAATGTATCATATCAATCGCAAGATATTTGTTTCTATTGCAGATCATATAATCAAATGATTGGTAATTATCCTGAAAATATTGCTATGTATCACTTTAATGATAATACACCAAGATGTCAGTTTCATTGGCAATATCAATGTTTTACTTGTAAGAACCAAGTACATTTTAATGGCATATCTTGGTGTTATAATTGTAAAATATTCTCATGCATCTCTTGCAGTAAAGAGGAATTAGTTTATGAAACCTTCTTTATTTATGATTACTATTACCGAATTATCTGCACTAATTGTAATACATCTCTTCCATGTTTGGACTATGCAGAATACAATGCAACCCATCCTTTTCAGCTTGGTGATTTAAAACCAACTGAAAACATAAATATTTGGATTCCTATTGGTGTTGATATAACTTCAAGTAAATATCCTCCTAATACTTTTCAAGGTCGACATAGAATAATGAATTTAGGGAAACAAATAGAAAAAATTAATTTAAATTTGTTGAATCCAATATCAACAAAAGAAGTATGGGATGATCTTGCTGAAGATTGGATTAAGGTGATGGGGGATACTGGTGATCTTAGTCATAAATATATGATACTACCTGATGTAATGCGATTTTTAGAATTACACTTAGATGATGTTGTATTAGATGCTGGCTGTGGACAAGGTAATTTATGCCGTCTAATTAGTAAAGAAGTCCAGGCTGTTTATGGTATAGAGCAATCAATTCTTCTTGATGAAGCTAAACGACTAGAATCAATTAATTCCAAATCTATAAATTATATCAAAGGGGATATATTGGAAATTGGATCATTGTATGAGCATGATTTTTTTGATAAAGTTGTAATGAATATGGTTCTAATGGATCTACAAGATTACAAAGGATGTATGAAGAATATCTCCAATGTTTTGAAGCCTCAAGGACTATTTGTTATTTCTATATTACATCCTGTATTTGCAAATCCTCCTGCTATGAGTATAAGAATTCCTAATGATAGCCAAAGAAATGAAGATCGACTATGGGTGATCGATGACTATTTTAGCAGAACTGCACAAAAAATATTTATCTTATCAAAACCATTTATTGTATTTCATAGAACAATTAGTGATTATGTTAATGCTTTAATAGAGAATGGATTTATAATTGAAGAAATGAGTGAACCTCAAGCAACCGAAGACTATGTAAAACAACATCCTCGTTTCTTTTATTTGAATGAAACTAGAAAACCTAATTTTTTAATAATCAAGGCTAGAAAAAAATAAAATAATAATTTTTAGATGCAATATTTATGAATCTCTTTCTCCAGTTATGAATTCTGAAAATCTATTAATGGCATCAGTACGTGAAATATATGATGGAGGTCCTTTAAATAAATGTGCACATACATTAATAATGGGTCCTGATTTTCCTCTAGCAAGTGCTATTTTAGCAGCTCTGATCGCATCAACTAAACTTGCAGCACCATTAGATCCATCATCAGTAATCATTGTGATGTCTATTTTCACTTCTTGACCTAAAAACCCACTACCTTTTATCCAATAATGGCCAATTCTGCGACTACCAAGAAAATCTAAATAATCAGTGGTACCTGCTGCTACATTTATGTCATAAGGTATTGATCTTTTAATGGTATCTTCTTTTACCTTACGTTTATTTTGTCTTCTTGAATAATCAAGAGTTGTTAATCCTTCTAATCCACCAGAAACATCGAGTTGGTAGGTATCTTCAATTTTTATTCCTTGTTCATGAAGAACTTCGAGAACACCTTTATGAAAAATGGTACCACCTGCTTGACTTTGCAAATCATCTCCCAACAATGGTAAACCTGCTGCTACAAATTTTTTCACCCATTCTGGATTTCTAACTAATTTTGTTGGAGTTGAATTTATTACACCTACTCCTGCATCTAAAGCTGCTTGAGCATAAGTTTCAACTGCTTGATTAGAACCAGAAGGTGTATTTATAACTAAAAATTCAGCTTTAGATTGTTTGAGAATTTCTACAATATTTGCATCAACTTCAGAAGCTACTTTAATTACCTCCTCTGTGTATTCTGAAATTCCATCAAGGGTTGGTCCTTTGTTAACCATAACATTTAACTTTGGAATATTAATAACTTTTTGTTTATTATTTGGTGCAGAAAAGATCGCATCAGATAAATCCTTACCAACTTTGCTTTGATCTATATCAAAAGCAGCAACTAATTGAATATCTGAAATTGAAAACCCTCCTAGCTTTGGATGGATAAGTTCCTCTGAATGTCCTTCAGTATAATAATATATAGCTTGAACTAAAGCTGAGGTAAGATTTCCTACACCTGCAACTGCGATTTTAATGGAATAATCACTCATCTTTCAATTTCACCTCTGATATAACTTTCAACCCTTTCTTTACCCTCAAAATCGGGTACTTGCACTGGTGGGTGTTTAAATGCATAGGCGGACATTGAAAGTAATGGACCACTTATTTTTCTATCCTGTGCAATTGCTAACGCTCGAATTACATCGATCATTACACCTGCTGAATTTGGTGAATCTTGAACAGATAGTTTTAAGTTAACATGAACTGGTTGTTCACCAAAATTGTGCCCTATGGCATGGAGATAACAAACTTTTTCATCCATGAGAAAAGGAACATAATCTGAAGGACCTATTCGAGTAGGAACATCATAGGGTAGAACTGATGTAACTGCCTGAGTTTTTGAGATTCTCTTGGTTGTTAATCTCCCTTCTTGTTTCATATTCTCAAAATCTGTATTACCACCGACATTTAACTGATAGGTTTCTTTTACATGAATACCCCTATCTCTCATTAATTGCATTAATACTCTATGAAGAATTGTTGCTCCGAGTTGAGATTTAATATCATCTCCAGCACATGGTATGCCTGCATTTTCAAACTTCTTACCCCAAGTTTCATCTGAAACAATAAAAGAGGGAATTCCATTTGCAAAGGCAACACCAGCATCCAAGCATGCTTGTGCATAGAGACTTGTCGCTTTATCAGAGCCTACTGGAATAAAATTTACTAGGATTTGGGTACCTGTTTCTTTAAGAACTTGGACTAAATCAACAGGTTTGAGTTCATTCTCATCATAACAGAAAAAGGATTCTTTCATGTGGAGAGCAACACCATCAGAGATTGGTCCTGGTTGGACTATTACTCCTGTTTTTGGGACATCAGAGAATTTAACCGCACAGTTTGGTTTTTCAAATATTGCATCAGCAACATCTTTTCCAATTTTATTGGTGTTTACATCAAATGCAGCCACAATTTCGATATCACTAATATGATATGGTCCAAATCTTGTATGCATGAGACCTGGAATTTCAACATCATCGCTAGCATTTTTATAAAATTCTATTCCTTGTAGTATCGATGATGCGCAATTACCAAGTCCTGCAATTGCTATCTTGATTTTTCTGTTCATATTCTCGACAAGTCATTTGTTAGTTTCACATTTAAAATAAGATTGATGTTTAACAGTTAATTTACCAATTATCATTTATTTTATTTTATTTCATAATTAACTATAAAAATTGTTTTAATCTATCTATAATTTGTCTATAACCCTATCCAATTTTCATTGGATAGATCAAAATCTTTCTGAGTATCAATAGATCGCCAATAACAATTATCATCTTTCATTGCGGCAAATTTTCGTTGTTCTGCTAATTCAATAAAAATTGTTTCCTCCATTTGACCTTTATCCGGGAATTTATCAAAAATATTTCTCTCAATTATGTCTAATCCTGCATGTATATAAACTGGTAATAATGGTTTTTCCACAAATTTAGTTATTATATTATCGCTAACTTCCACGACTCCAAAAGGAGATGGTAATTTTACTAATAACATAGAAGCATATGCTTTCTGTTTAAAATGATTCATTATTAATTTATCAAGTGAGGAGTTGCATAAAATATCTCCATTGAGTACAAAACATCTGTCACTTTCTAATAACAAACTACTTTCTTTGAAAGCTCCTCCTGATCCTAATTTTGTTTTCTCCATGTTATATCCAATCTTGACTTGTCCAAAAGGCGTATTTAGGTGATCGCCAAAATATTCTTCAAATTTTTCTCCTAGGTGTCCTGTAGAGATAATTACTTTGTTAACTCCCTCTCTCGCCAACCAATTAATTTCCCATTCAACAATTGGTTTATTTTTAATTTTTACCATGCCTTTTGGAATTCTATCTTCTGTAACACTTCGCAATCTAGTACCTTTTCCACCAGCTAGAATAATTGCTTCAGTGATCTTCATATTTTTTTCATTAATATCATTTTATTTGAGGTTTGTTTTATTGAAATTCAAATTACATCTTAAATTTATAAAATTCTATATAGAATAATATCCTTTTTATTTATTCAAATATTGACTATATTTGTCAAAATTAATTCTATTAGTTAGATCTATTAATCTTGTTTTACTAGGTGAATCTGGCATTTCATCTAATATTTGTAAGGCATGATCTCGTAATTCTATCGTTTTTTCTGCTACCTTCTGAACAGCTCCAGTTTCAAATAACACATGTTTTATCTTATCAAAACTATAGTTAATGTTTTGGAGATAATATTCATTCAAAATTTTAAGATACTCTTTATTATGGGTCTTCATTGCCTCTATGGTAATAAGTGATTGAAATCGATTTGAAATATCAGATTCAATTGGTTTTCCAAGGTCTTTTTCTGAACCGATTATTGCTAGGACATCATCTCTTAATTGATAACTTGTGCCAAAATATTCTCCAAATTGTGTAAATTTATCTATTAATGTAGTATCTTTAGTCGCTAATAAGGCTCCACATTTTGCTGCTGTAACGAATAATGCTGTTGTCTTACGATATAGCACATCAAGGAAAAATTCCTCTGTAATTACTTTATTAGATACTAAATCTTTTGATAAAAATAATGCAGATGATAATGCACTACCTACTTTTCCAATTTCTCTTACAATCTTACTATTATCTGTTCTTGTAGCTAGATCAAAAACAAACGCGGAGAGATTATAACCAGCTGATAAAGCAGCAAAGGTGCCAAATTTAACATGAAATGATGGTTCTCCCCTTCTAATAATATCTTTATCAAATACATCATCTATTAAGAGGGAAGCATTGTGTGAAATTTCAATAGCAGTACAAATACTCTTTATTTTAGAGGAATCTTCTTCAGAAATATTCTCCCCATTAATTGCACGAAAAACATTTAGCGTAATTATTGGTCTTAACTTTTTACCAATCTTGTTTGCAAATATTGGTAAAATCATACTTCGCATAATGGAATTAGAGTATTCTGTATTAATTACTTCCTCTAACCATTGTTGTATAAGTTCTAAATCGAATTTAAATATATTTTCAAACTTTGATTTTTGATTTAAATGCAAGCTTATATCAAATACTGATTTATAGATAATAAATGAAATGATACAAATTAATAAAAAAAAGTTAAATCAAATAATAATTATCAATATTTGTTATGGATTCTGAGCTACAATATTTTCTGCAATAATTGCTAAGTCTTGGGTGAAAATACCAAATAACAATGTTAAAATGGTTAAAACCACTAATAGAACATTAATCGGAGTAAAACTATTCAATTTTTCCTTGGATTCTGGTTGATCTACCATAATTCGAATAACCTTTCCATAATAGTAAATACTAATAGCAGATCCAATGATTCCAATTAAAGCAAGCCATTCATACCCGGCTTCGACTAGCGATAGGAAAAGGAAAAATTTACCATAGAAACCTGCTGCTGGTGGAATCCCCATTAAACTAAAGAAAGCAATTGCAAGAGCACTTGCAGTAATTGGACTCGTATGAAATAGACCTCTGAAATTATTGATATGGTCACTCTTTGTTGAGGATATTACAACTAGTATTGCCGCAATAGCTGCTCCTTTCATGAGGACATGAGCGGTAATATGGAAAAGAATTCCCTTCATTGCTAACTCCTTGGTAAAGGTATTTCCTTCACCATAAGCAACAATACCCATTACAATATATCCAGCTTGAGCGATTGTAGAATACGCGATAATTCTTAATAATCTATCTTGTACAACTGCTACAATGTTTCCAACAATTACTGAAAATGTAGCAAGTATTGCAAATAGATATGTATAAGAATTGTGCCAACTAGACATTCCTACAAAAAATATCTGGAAAACAAATGCAAAAGCCATTTTTTTGGATGAGGCTGAAAGAAAATTAACAACAGAAACAGATGCACCTGAATATACATCAGCAATCCAGTAATGAAATGGAACTAATCCGATTTTGAATGAACTTCCAACAGTGATTAATACCAAGGCTGCAATTGCTAAAGTTTTACTATGGTTGATTATATCTCCACCCATCTGTAAAGTACCAGTTGCACCATAATACATTGCTAATCCGTATATGATAATTGCGCTCGATAAAGCACCTAGTAAAAATATTTTTAATCCAGATTCAGCAGAACTTCTATTTTTCTTTTTGAACGCAATCATGGCATATGTTGGAATTGATACTAATTCATATCCCAAGTATAATGGAATGAAATTTCTTGATGCTGCAATTAAAATTCCACCTGCATTTGCAAGTAATAATAATGAAAAAAATACACCAAGATCTAATTCTACAGAATAATCCTTCCAAGCGGAAAATACTACAATTATTGAGGATAACAATCCTACAATGCTAAAGAACACATAGAAATCTCCGAAAAAGAACATTGATCCTGCATTGGTACCCTTTGTTTGTATTACCATAAGAGAACTAAAGGAAAGTGTCAATACAGAAAGAATTACTGTATAGACTTTTGCTTTTTCTCTAAAAATTAAATCTACTACAAGTATCAATATTATTCCTAAAAATAATACAGAAACCGGTAGCCAAGTCATAATAAATGATGTTATACTTTAACCCTCCTAGTGTGGTAATATAGTTTGAGTCCATGAATCTAATACCATCCAAACTGTGTTTGGAAATAATCCAAGGATTACGGTAAAAATTGCAAGAATAAATACCGGTTGTATTTCCCACCATTTTGCAGGTGTCGAATTTTCTAATTCGTCTGTTTGTTCTAGAAATATTACCTTTTGAATTGCCCATAGATAATATCCAGCTGTAACAATAATTGATAAAACAGCAAGTACTGGTATTATTACATATGGTAAAAATGGAAATATGAAAAATTTATCATTTGAAGCCATTAATTCTTTATTCGCAAATAATCCAATGAAGACATTAAATTCTGAAACAAATCCTGCTAGACCGGGTAAACCTGCTGAGGCAAAAGCCATAAATACAAACAAAGCTGCAGTAAATGGCATTTTATGTGCTAGTCCGCCAACCTTAGACATATCTCTGGTATGAGATTTTGTATTATGTTCAATTATACCTGAGAGTAAAAATAATCCGGGGGAAATAACTCCATGAGCTATCATCATATACATTGCACCATTTATTCCCCATTCATTATATGCAGCAAGTCCTAGTAGTACAACTCCCATGTGAGAAATTGATGAGTAAGCAATCATTCTTTTCAGATCATCTTGTTGTAAAGCTATAAACGCAGGATATACCATTGAGACCATACCAATAAAACCAATTATGATTCTAATTGTATGTCCTTCTTTGGAATCAAAAAAGTGTTGACCTGATTCATCAACTACATCTGCAAATAACCAAAATGGAATTCGTATCAATCCATAACCACCCATCTTTAATAATAAACCAGCTAAAATCGCAGAACCTGGCGAGGGTGCTTGTACATGAGCATCTGGTAACCAAGTGTGAACTGGTACTTGTGGGAATTTTGTAACAAATCCTATAAATACCAACCAAAATATTAATGCAAGAGTTTTAAAGCTAACTCCATTTAAATTTACCTTCAAATCTACTAATAGAAAAGACATTTGTCCAGAGTTACGATATGCTTCCAAATATATGTAAAACAAACCGATTAACATCACTAATGATGCAAGGTGAGTAAAAATAAAGAATTTTATTGCTGCGTATTTTCTATTTGGTCCACCCCAAATATGGATCATAAAGAACATCGGTACTAATACTAATTCCCAAAATATATAGAAAAGGAATAAATCTAGTGCAATAAAAGTGCCAGTAACTCCAGTTAATAGAACGAGTAATAATGCATAATATGTACCTTGTTGATCCTTAATATAATAACTACTAACAACTGAAACTAGAAAAACAAGTTGGGTTAACACAAGGAGTGGCATACTTAAACCATCGACACCAACTGAGAAATATATACCCACAGAAGGTACCCATGATTTGGTATAATTATACATGAATGAACCATAATTGGTACTTGGATTAGTAAAATCTGCAAACCATAAGATGAAATTATAGATTGTTGTTACTAAAATAGTAAGAGTTGCTAGATATTTAGCAAATTCAGGTTTCCATCTACCGACAAGGTAGGTAGGAAGTGCTAGTGAAATGGGGATTAATAGTAAATAAAGTAATTCCATTATATCTTGTCCTATTGATTTTTTTGTGTACAAGTTGAAAATTCATTTAGGTTTTTTAATTAAATCGTTACGGAAATATACATATCGATTGATTTTTCTAGGGATTTTGGTTATTATTGACAAAATAACTATTATATTAGTCTTAAAAAAAAAAATTAATTTTTTGCCGATTATATGCGGGATTTTGTACTTATAAATTATTTTGATTGATTATTTTATTGTAAATGTTTGGAAATAGAGAAGTGTCATAATTGAGAGAAGTAAAGCCAAACCAAACATCATCCATCTCGCATATTGTGATGTTTGACCGGTTTGAACTTTTCTGAGATTGTATCCTAATTCGGAAGTTATATCTCCTAATCCATTTACAACTCCATCAATACCATCTTGATCCAGTTTGTTAGAATAATCTGCAAGTTTGAGAGACCCATCTTTTATTACTGTGTTTATGATAAATCCATCGATTACCTCTTCATCAAACCTTCTAAATTTACTGCCTACCCACATACCAGGACCCATCGCAAGAACATATATCAATTTATCAAAGCCGAATCGATTAGCGATAATATTTTCCAATTTAATGATAAATCCACCTTCTTTGAGTGATATCAAAAATGGGATTTGATAGAAATACATCCCAAATGCTAGACTTATACCGAGGATTACTGCAAGAATTGAGGGTATTGTGTCGATGAGTGCAAAAGGAGCTCCATGAATTCCAATAAGATCACCAAGTCTATACTCAAAATTCCAAAATGACTTATTAATCTTCTCACTTGCCAAACCACCGATGGAACCTACTGCCCACCATACTGATTCAATAACAACCGCAATTGCAAGAATTATTAATGCAATTCTCATTCTTATACCAGTCTTATGAGGATGAACATGATCTTTATCATATCTTGGAGTACCAAGAAAAGTCAGAATAAATAATTTTGATGAGTAAAACGCTGTTATCCCTGCAGTTATTAGAGCAATTGTAAATGCTAATCCAGCTAAAGGAATGTCACTATTTTTTATTGCAACTAATAATGCATCTTTGGAATAAAATCCATTGGTAATAAATGGAAAGCCGACTAAACCGAGTAAACCAATCAACATAGTCCAATAGGTGTAGGGCATGTATTTTTTAAGTCCACCCATATCTTTCATTTCCTGAGAATGGACTGAATGAATTACAGCTCCTGCACATAAAAACAATAATGATTTGAAAGTTGCATGAGAAACAAGATGATAAAATCCAACATGAATTTGACCAGTTCCCATTGCCATACCAATATAACCTAGTTGGGAAATCGTTGAAAATGCAAGTACTTTTTTAATATCTGTTGCAGTAAGTGCGATCAGTGCACCACATAACGCAGTCAATACACCTAACCAAGTGATAAGTGTTGCAGTTAATGCTGCATCTCCTTCTGGAATGAATGCTTCATAATGTCCTCCAACTGTTACAAATGTGAAATATATTCTAGAAAGTAAAAATAGACCTGCTTTTACCATTGTTGAAGAGTGGAGTAAGGCTGATACTGGTGTTGGTCCTTCCATTGCTTCTGGTAACCATCCAAATAATGGTAATTGGGCTGATTTACCGATAGCACCTCCAAAAAGTAATAATCCCGGAAACCAAAGTTGATTGATAGAAATTGTTCCATTTGAAATTAAATTGGTTAATTCATGATAATCTAAAGTAGGATGATGTGCTTTTAGAGTAATTTGCCATATATATGCAATACCAACTAAAAATGATACATCTCCAATTTTATTATAGAGAAATGCTTTTTTGGCTGCTGAGGCTGCACTGGCTTTTGGCCAATAATAACCGATTAACATATATGAACTAACTCCAAGTAGTTCCCAAAACACAAATGCCATGAATAGATTGGATGCCAATACGAATCCAAACATTGCTCCAGTAAAAAAGTTTAGTGTTCCGAAAAATCTTGTATAAGCAGTGTCTCCGTGCATGTATTCTGTTGCATAAAAATGAATTACACTTGCAATAAATGCAAGTAAAAACATCATAATTACACTTAAAGGATCAAGTGATATTCCCCACTTAAATGTACCATGTGCTGAACTTACAAAAGGTGTGTCTCCAATAACTCTCTGGGTTTTTGCATCATATTTATTAAAATACGTAAATATAATAATCGTTGCATTAATTAAAGAGCCCAGTAATCCTGCTACACCAATACTTCCCGTCAATCTCTCGCTGAATTTCGTCTTATTTCGGATTTCCAATCCTCTGAGAAATAAAAGAAAAATTCCAGTAAGGAAAGGTATTAGAATTACTAATATTGCACTATTTATTAAAAATTTGTCCTCTATAACTTGTATACCTTCTTCTACAACCATAATTATACCTCCTGCTCCTTTAAAGTAAATATATTTGTGATCTGTATTTCTCCAAAATTTCGGTAAACTGACAGAAAAATTGCTAATCCAATGGCAGCTTCAGCTGCAGCAACTCCTATAATAATAAATACAAATACCCATCCTTCAAAATCACTTGCAGAAAATGAGTTAGGGAAATCTGCATTATAGAACACTCCGTTAAATGCCATAAATGCTAAATTTGCTGCATTTAGCATAATTTCAACAGAGATTAATATTCTCATCGCGTTTTTCTGAGTGAGGACCCCAAACAGCCCTCCCACGAACATAACTACACTAAGTGTTAAAAACCATTCAACTGGAATCATTGTTGTACCTCCTGTGTGGGATTGTATCTATTTTTCATTACATCACTTAAATCTTCAATTTCCCATTCTCTAATTACTAATTTAACCGAGCCTAATAAGGCAGTCAATAATAGAAATGCTAAAAATGGAATGACCATACCAAAATCTCTCCATAAAGTAACAGAGAAATTTTCAGTCATGAAGAAACTTTCTTCAACAGTTAATGTAGTATCTCCTAATTGTGAAGATGTACCTTTTCTGAAATCACTACTCATGACAGATGTAAGTATTAAAATTAAAAGATTAATACCTATAATAAGGAAAATTGCTAATTGAGACGCAGTAACCTTAATAAAACCGAGTATTGATCTTGGAAATTCATATTCTTCATGTTGAGTAAGTAATGCAGCAAATAGTAATAAAACAGAAATACCACCTGCATATATACTAATTTGGAATGCAAATATAATTTCAGAGTTTGCAAGTAAGAATAATACTGCAACACCTGTTAACATTAAGATTAACCAATATGCTGCTTGCATGGTTTTAGGAACCAAAAGCGTCATAATAATACAAAATACAATAAAAAATGAAATTACTAAAAATAAAGCTTCAACAAAACTTATCATAATTATCACCAAAAAATTAAAAATCCAAAGACATCCTTTGAACCAAGAAATACCACTAAAGTCAGGATGCTAACTGGTAGCATGTATTTCCAACCGAGCGATAACAATTGATCTATTCTCAATCTAGCAAGTGCACTTCTCATCCAAGCAGCAACAAAAACAAGTACATAGACTTTTAATGTAATTGCCAAAAATTGTACAAAGGGATTCATTCGAAAATCATTAATGAATGAAGGAGAATTATTAACCCTGACTGGCCAAATGTCATACCCTCCAACAAATAAATACAGAAATAAAAGTGAATTAATGAATAAATGTAAGTATTCAGTCATCATTAGTAGTGCATATCTCCAACCTGAAAACTCAGTACGAGGTCCCATGACTAATTCTGCTTCTGCTTCTGGGATATCAAAAGGCACACGTTCTGTTTCTGCTACTCCTGATATAAAAAATATTAATCCTGCTATCAACCCAGCTCCATAATATTTTCCAATGAACCAACCATTATTCATTTGATAATTTGTTATCTCTACAAGTGAAAATGATCCCACTACTGCGATCACTCCAAGAATTGAAACAAACATTGGGATTTCATAAGCAATTAATTGACCTGCAGATCGGAAACCTCCTATTAGTGAATATTTTGAGTTTGAAGCCCAACCTCCAACAAGCATTGCAGGAGGAAATATGGAAAATACTGCAAATACATATAATATACCGATACTAAAGTTTCCAGGAATTAGTCCTTTGCTACCCCAAGGTAAAGGAGCAAATGAAAGAATAGCTGTTGTACCTGTTAAAAAGATAGCCAGAGAAAATCCAAATTTATCTGCACCTTCAGGTCTTGTATCTTCTTTTCCAATCATTTTAAGAAGATCGGCAGGGATTTGAAGAAAACCCCATTTACCTACATGGACAGGTCCTCTACGTCCCTGCATCCTAGCCATTACCTTTCTTTCTATCCAAGGTGCAATTATTTGGTTTATCATTATATAGCTCCCAGCTATAATTGAGCCAATTGCAATTGCCATCCATGGTTCTAATTTTAAGCGACCAATAAATAATTCTTCAAATGGAAGTCCGGGGTCAGATGCCATATATTACGCACTAAATATCAGAATATATTAAAAGATATGATAGGATTATTAGTGTAATGAGAGTTAAATGTATAGAGTTGAACATTAGACTAATACATAAAATAAAATAGAAAAATTGAATTTATTCATGACAAGGATTTAGTTAGTTTGACGGGAATCAAAAATACAATTTTACAATGTTTGGAGGTCTTCTATAATTTCATGAATTAGTCCATCTATGTTAATTTCTTTATGAGTAGATACGATAAAATGCTTGGAGATGATATCTGTTTGATCTAGGTATTTATCCACCAGTGAATGTAGTGCAGTTTGTTGACCTTGATCTACCATATCCGCTTTTAACCCTACCAAATATTTTTTGGTTTCACTATAACGTTTATGTTTCTTCGCAACTTCAATCCAATTATCAACTTGTCTGATGGAGCTTGCATCGCTAGCATCATAACAAAATATAAATCCAGATGCACCTGCAACAAAATCATCAAACATTCCAGTATCTCTATAATGACTTTGTCCTGCAAGATCCCAAATTTGAAGCTTAATACCTTCTGCAATTGGTTCTGATTGGACAACATGAAAATCTATTCCTCGTGTACTTTTGATGTCATCTGTTATTGATCCTTTCGCGAGACGGACCATTAGACTTGTCTTACCAGCTCTTGGTGTTCCCAAAATTACTATTTTATGTAGAGTTGATTTTGTATTGCTACCCACAATTATATATTTTGTTTTCTTATTAAATAAAAGTCACTATAAAAAAAGGGTGGATTGTTATATTTTAATAATAGATGTAGCAAGTCTATAAAAGAGTTATGGGTTGTTTATCATTTTATTGATGGTTTGCGAAAATCGTAATTATTGTACGAACTAAACTTATAAGGATAAAAATATTGTATTTGCGGATAGTTTTACTAGAAATATAATAAAAATTCACATGTATTATTGATGCAAATTCAGCAGAAAATAGTATATTGTGATCGAATTTAATGAAATTTAGCATAATTTAATATCTTTTTTACCATTATAAAACTACTAATTTCGTAAGAATTTGGTTATTTATTAATTTAAATTACATTATACCGTAATCGTATTTTTTCGAAATCAAATATACGAATTTCGATAATATTGTGGATGTGGGGGTTGTAGTCAAAAAATTCTATAATTGATTTTATATACATCCGTTGCGTATGTTAATTATGGAAACAATAAAATCTCAACACAAACGAACAAGAAAAATTGAACATCATATCAAGAGAAATAACCAGTTAGATATCAAAGATGCAAAGAATCCAGATGATACTGATAATTTACCTGATAAGAAATTAAATAAGTGTTTAATCGATATACAATTGCTAAATTATATGATTACACTTAAATCACAAAATTTTAGGTAGTTTATATTAATTCTTCATTTCTTAACAATCCGTATTAAACTACCTATAATTTTGATTTAATTTATCTTTCATATTAAAGATAGATTGTGACACTTTACAATATTATATTCAAATTTTCATTATTACTTTTTTTACATTGTGATCTTTTTTTTTTAATTTTCTTAACAAAATATCAATGATCCTACTTCCGAATATCACTTTTAGTATTGTCTCATTACTTTAAATTTGAGATTCATATTTCATTGTTATGGGTCGTACAATGCATACCTATCGAATGCGGTTATTATCTATACGGGATCAGTTTATGATTTATCTTGGTAAAGGTAGTAAATATTCAACGTATCAGAAATTGTGGGGCAATGTACATCATCTGAGTGCTCCTGCATCTACATTACCATGGCCAGATACACATGCTGTAGTAACGTTTACAATGTTATTGTCAGTGGTTAAGGAATTATTGGAATTGGAAAAAAAAATAGAAAGTTTAGAAAATGAGGATGATTGTTAATTAAATTATATCTACAAACTAAGTATATTAGTCAAAATCTCCCGATTCAATCGTTACTGGTGCAGCTTCAACCTTTCCCTCTACATGATTCCAAGAAATGAATTCTAATGCAATACGATCTCCCAATTTAACGATGACTTCTATTGGTTCATCTCCCTTCTGTAGAACATCTTCCCAGTTAGTAGGTGTTAATTTGTCATTAAAGTTATAATCTGATCTTGATCCAACAAAACACATTGATTCGTAATCATCTACAAAAGTTGGTCTATCTGATAATTTTGACATTGGAATTCGGGCTTCTATACCATTTGGAAGGAGTACAAATACTCCTCCACCAAAAATAGAGACAACAACTCCCTGTTTATTATCTGAATAAGTTTTATTTCTAGTTAAGAAACTAAAACCTGCTCCTATAATTGTTTTCTCCAACCTTTCCGCAATTTCAGATTGCTCTGAACAATGTTGAGCTAGTTCTTCTATTTCCTCTGATGTATATGGTAGTTCATCACCTGCAAGTATTGATTTACATATACGGTGAGCTATAACATCAGGATATCTTCTTATTGGACTAGTAAAATGTAAATATGCAGTTGAACCCAAACCAAAATGACCCATGTTGTATGCATTATATGCAGCTCTTGATAACGATCGAAGTACAATTAGATATTCCAACTTCTGTAACCATATATCAGCTTCCGCTTCAATTTTTCCAATTATCGATCTGTATGGGTCTAAGAATTGATTAATCTGATCTTCTGTTAGTTGAGCCAATCCTTTTATCAATAATTTAGGTGTATCTTCGTTCTCTTTTTCCTCTTCTTCAGTTTTAGGTAGGGCAAAATTACTTCCTGCACCAAGACTAAATGTTATATTACCTCCTCCTCCTTTAGTTAGCATGTCAAGTATTGATGTTTCAGTTTCTTCTTTTTCTTCTGTAATATTTGGGTACTCTATATTTGCATCTAATCCTACTAATTTTGCTTGGGCATTAAACCTCTCAATTGCATTTTGATCTGGTAAGGGGTGATTACGATAAATTGCAGGATATCCATCCTTCTCCATTAATTCTGCGATTGTCTCATTTGCGGCAACCATAAATGTTTCAATCATCTTGGTGGAGTTTGATGAAGATTTAACTGATAACTTCATTTGACCTCCAAGCTCTAATCGAACATCATCTGTTTCTAAAGCTAAACCTTTCCTATGTTTTTGTAATAAATTTGCATAATTCTTCCATTCAAAAAATATCCCCTCTCCTGTATCAATAGCATCATTTACTATATCATAGGATAAATTTTTATCTACTAAGATGACTGAATTATGAAATTTGCATTTATCAATCAACTTTTCTCCTATTTCACTAAAATGCATCTCTACACTCATTGAAAGTCGGGGTAATTGTTCATTCAGTGAACAAAGGTTGTCTGAAAGGTGGGTAGGTAGCATAGGTAATGTTTTAGTCGGTAAATAGACGGATGTTGCAAGTTTTCTTGCATGTAAGTCCAATGTTGTATCTTTTTGAACATAATGTGCTACATCTGCTATATGAACCCAAATGATGAATCCCGTATCTAATTTTTCTATTGAGATTGCATCATCAAAATCTTTTGCAGTAGGTGGGTCTATTGTATATGTTTCTAAATATTGTAGATCTAATCGGTTATCAAATGCACCAGGTGTGTCCTTTGGTTCTTTAAATCTTGCAGCGACTTCCTCTATTCTCGTATCTGTTTCCCATTCAAAGAATGGAGCTAGCTTAACATTTCTCATGGAAATTGCTAGCAATGCATCTGTATCTGTCCAGTATTTTGTTTGAATCAACATTTTTACAAAAACATCCGAAATGGATGTTTTACCCTCATTTACCCAGTCTTCTGCGAGATATGCAAGAAAATTACGAAGTGAAAATCCGTCTAATGCAAAAATATGAGTGTTACCTAATCCAATTGAAGGCCATGAGTCATTAATTACGAATGATGACATAATTTGTTGTAATTTTTTAAATAATTCAGATTCTTCAGGTGAAAAATCTAGTGAACTCCATTTTATTGGTTGTTTAATCAGTTGTGTCTCTTCTGTTTCACTTTCTTCAATGACCACCTCCACAAGCTGAAACATCTTATTTCGTAATGCACCCAAGGCAGATGTCTCTTGATTCACCAGAATTCGTTGCTCATTTGAAATTGGTTTCCAATTCTTTTTAATTAAATCAAAATAACCTATTCCATAAGTCTTACACCCTTGTAATTCTTCTTTTAACTTATTAATCCTATTTTTGCTAATTTCTTCTAGAGGTATTTCATACCATAGATAAGCTAAATCCTCTAAAGAATATTCTTCCTTTATTTCTTTTTGATTTTGTAATTTTACCCAAAGTTCTCTTTCAGAAAGAGAACCTGAGCTTGCAAGGGTTTTTGATATCTTTTCTTGATTTATTTTTAATTCTCTGATCCATTCATCCAATCTTTTTTTCATATCTTTTGGTTGAGGTAATTGATCTCCTATCAATTGGATCGATTTTCCAAAATCTCTATTTTCGATATTCTTGGGAATTGTCTCCTGTTTACCCTTGATAGTAAAAAGTTCTACAATATGATTTTTTGTTTTTTTATTACGATATCTTTTGATAAAAATACCGTAGTTGTTTGGAATTTCAATACCAAATAGACCTGCTTTAAACTCTACTAGATCACCTTGTTTTGCCATACTATCTATTCTACGTTGTATTCTTTAGAGTTTAAGTTAGTTTTGTAATTATTATTCGAAAATAAACTAAATATTTGATGAAATTCATGATCAACTTCAATAAATTAATCAAGGTTTTTCCATATCGATATATAATGAGTAATGAACTCTTTCAAGCAGGTATTCCATACACGATTGAAAAGTCAAAAAACATGGAACCATACTGGGATGCATTGAAATCCGGAAAATTTCAAACAACTGAATGCACTAAATGCGATGAAATTCATTATCCACCTTCACCAATCATGTGTCCTAAGTGTTACAATACTGTAATGAATTGGACTGAAATACCCCTCGAGGGCAGTATTATTACCTATACTTTTGTAACTTCACCTCCAGAGGGTTTTTTCACGCATTATTCATTGGTAAGTGTGATGATGGATAAATTAGAAAAACCAATATTAGGTCGATTTATTGGAGATAAGATTGATATTGGAAATCGAGTAAAAATCGAATTTCATACAATAGATGACACAATATTAATGGTTTTTACGAATATTAATTAATTTGATGAATAAATTCTCTGTCTTTTAACCATTGAATGGGTATTATCTGAAACACTCCATTTGGTCTTCTACGAGCCATTCCTACTGGAAGAACACGCGCCTTTAATTCCTTTGTGGCAACATCAATTGGTCGAACATTATCCTCTTCAATGTCAATCAAAGTTGGAGCGCCTTGGGAAATTTGTAATGCTCGAGCTCCTACAATTCTAGCCCTTTCGTATCTTGTTAGAACCGGTTCTCCTATTAAAACTTCGTCTTTATTAGAGACTATTTCTTTCATACTTTCGTCGATCATATCACTCAATAAAATTTACACCCCAAAGAAAAAATAACAAAGCTCTGTAATTCTATATATACATTGATACCATTTAAGAAAGTGGAAAGCGACAATAAAAATATAATATTATTTTTTAGGATTCAATTTCAGATAATTCAATTTGATTTTTAACTAAATTGTAATAATGTCCTTTAATTGTCAAAAGTTCTTGATGTGTACCTTGTTCAACAATATCTCCCTGATCTATAACCACTATTGTATCTGCATCTTTAATTGTTGAAAGTCTATGTGCAATTACAAATGATGTTCGATTGCTTAGAAGATGTTTGATTGCTTTTTGTACTTTTAATTCACTAAACACATCAATGCTAGAGGTTGCTTCATCTAGGATTAGAATTCTAGGATTTGCAAGTAGTACTGCAGCAAATACTAGCAACTGCCGTTGACCCACACTCAGTCTACCTCCACGTTCCTGTACTGGTGTATCTAGCCCTTTATCTAAATCTTCTATAAACTCCTTTAATCCTACCAAATCTAATACTTTCCACATTTCCTCATCACTTGCTCTTGGATTGCCTAATTTCAAGTTTTGTCTGATTGAAAATGAAAATAAGAAAAAGTCCTGTGGTACTGTTGCTATTTGCGATTTGTAAGATTGTAACGATACTCCTTTGATTGAAGTTCCATCAATTTTTAAATCACCCTCTTGGAAGTCGTATAATCTGCTTAAAATATTGATTATTGTGGTTTTACCAGCACCTGTTTTTCCAACTAATGCAATCATTTTACCATTTGGAACAAATAAGCTGAACTTACTGTAAACTGGTGTGTTTTTAATATACTCAAAATATAATTTATCAAAGACTACATCTCCTTTTATATGTGGTAAGGTTGGAAAATGATCATTCCATGGGATTTTTGTTTTCGTATCTAGTAGTGCACATACACGTTCTGCTCCTGTTAATGCGTCTTGTAGTTGCTGGTAAAATTGACCTAGGTTAATTACTGGTCGAAATAGAATTCCATTATAATTAAGAAATGCAATCAATGCAGCAACTGTAATTATCCCATCGATAACTCTTAAAGAACCAAATATAATGATAAATACTGTACCTAAAGTACTACTAAATAATAGAAGTGGGAAAAATACTGCATTGATATCTTCAGCGTTTAATGTAGCTTCAAAATTATCCTTGTTTAGCTTTTGAAATATTGCTATATTTGTTTGTTCGCGATTCAGACCTTTTGTTACCTTTATTCCCGAAATTGCTTCTCCAATATTTGCCATCATTATTGAATTGGTTCGTCTAGTTTCCTTCCATTTTGGCCTTGCAATTTTTCTAAACACGTGAGCAGTATATATTACCAGTGGAATTAATATAATAGATATAATTGAAAGAACAAAATCCATCTGGATTATTATAATTATTACAAATATAACAGTCAGTATATTTGAGATATTAGTCATAACCTGACCTCCTAATAGTTCTCGTACTGCACCAATGTCACTGGTAAGTCTACTCATTATTCTTCCAACTTCATTTTTATCATGATACGACATATCCAATTCTTGAAGGTGTGCGAACATATCCATTCTCATTTGAACTTCTGCTTTAAGTCCAACTTCCGCAACTAAAATCATGAATTTTCTACTTGTGTATAAAATAACCAACAATAGAAGTAAATACAAGAAAGAAATCACAATAATTTCTGACCAAGTTTGATTAAGACTTGGTATATTGGTATTTATCATTCTTGAAACATCTAAAATTAATTTATCCAAAGTATAAATACCAAAGATTTCATTTGAATTTTCATTTCCAAATCTTGTTATTGTAACCATAAGGATTATTGGACCTGCTGAAGTAGCTATTGCACTAATTATCATGTATATAAATATTTTAAATAACTCTTTTACATGAGGACGTAGATAACTGAGCATGAATTTGTATAAATAAATGTCACTATATCCAAAAGAACCTCTAGGTTTCTCTTTTTCTGCATCTGAATGTTGACTCATTTTTTCTCCTCCAAGGTTAGGCTTTCATCCCAATCCATAAATTTAATTTGAGAATTAATAGCATTAATAAAATCTCTATAGATCCCAACTTCCTTAATAAGTGTATCATGTTTACCATCCTGAACAATTCTACCTTTATTTAAGACAATAATTCTATCTACATATCTTAATGAAGAAGGTCGTTGAGAGATAACAAGTGTTGTTCTTTTAAAAGATGCTTGTTCCAATGCTTCCTGTATTTTAGACTCTGTTTCCGGATCTACTGCGGATACACTATCATCAAAAATTAATATTTTTGGATTTAGTAATAAAGTTCTTGCAATGGTTACCCTTTGACGTTGACCTCCAGACAGAGTCACACCTCTTTCGCCAACAATTGTATCGTATTCTTTTTCTAAAGTCATTATGAAATCATGAATCTGTGCTGCTTTTGCAGCAGCAATAACGTCTTCTTTTGATGCATTTGGTATTCCAAAGGCAATATTTTCAAAAATAGAAAGTGTAAATAAAAATGCTTCTTGATGAACAATACCAATATGAGACCTCAAAGAGGAAAGAGAAAATTGTTTTGTATTAATATCGTCAATTAATATACTTCCTTGGTCAGGATCAAAAAATCTAGGAATTAGATTTATTAATGTTGACTTGCCAGATCCAGTCTCACCTAATAATGCAACTTTTTGACCAGCTGGTATTTCTAAATTTACTGAATGGAGTGTATGATTGTTTTTTGGATATCCAAAAGACACATCTTTGTATGTTATTTTTCCAGAAATATTAGTGATATTTTTTGGTTTATCCGCTTCATTGATATGTATGGGTGCATGAAATATTTCGTTTAATCTAATGGCTGCAGAATTACTTTCTTGAACAATTATACCTATCCATCCTAAAAATCGTCCTGGTATCGCGATTTGAAGTGATAGCAACATAAATGAAATGAAATTTCCAATTGTTATCTCCTTAATAGTTATTAAATAACCTCCAAGAAAAACCAGTGCAAATAAACTAATGGAAATTATAAAAACAATTACAGGTTGCATATTTGCCCTTACTTTTGCAGTTTTCATAGAGGCATAGTAATAATCATTGTTTTTTTGCGTGAAAAATGCAATTTGTTCATGTTCTGCAGCAAATGCTTTGACTGTTTTTATTCCCGCTAAATTCTCTGCAAGTGCATCATTCAGTTCTCCAAATTTATATCTCGCATTATAAAACATCTTGGAATTAGATTCAGAGGAACGAGTGATGTAAATATACAATATGGGTGGAATAACTAAAAATCCCATCGATAGTAAGGGTGATATAATAAACATGGAAATAATTGATCCAATAAATAAGAATACAGTTAGAAAAGTAATACGATATGCCCATGTTAGTATGTCTCTAAGACTTGTAATTTCGTAGATTGATCTTGCCATAATCTGTCCAACTGTTTCTGATGAATAATATTCTAGATCTTGATGTTGGAGAATTGTAAACACATCTTGCCTAATATCATAAATGATTTTATTTGAAAATCTAATTGATACATATCTTTGTACAATGTTCATGAGTAAATCCATTAATCCTAAAAAGAGAAGGATAAATGAAAATATATATATCAATTTTTTATCCCTATCTACGATTAAATCATCTATAATGTAGTTAATTATCAAAGGTATACTTAATTGAGATAAAGCAGCAAGTAGAGTTGTTATATTCAAATAAAAAAACAACGTTTTGTACTTTTTAACATATGGAATTAATAACTTCATTACTTCTTTCAAATATGATTCCTTCTTTACATTTTGAATTAATAATTCACCTAATAAATGGTATTTTGAAGAGGCAAGGAATTTTGCTATTGATTTCCTATTAATTAAAATAGAATCTAATATAAAATAGAATCTAATATTGAATAAATCAAAATAGTAATATTAAAATGATTGATCATATAGAATTACTTGTGTCAGTTATATCGAGTTATCTTTCTTCTAGAAAACAGAGGAATATTGCAGCTTTATTAAGTCAACATGCAGGCAGATGTAAGGCAGTTGGTTATACCCTTCAGAAAATAATAAAATCTTGGTTGGATGGTAAAGAAGAAGAATTAGCGATCAATAAAGAAATAATTCATTCAGAAGAGAAATCCGCAGATAACCTAGAGAAACAGCTAGTTGTAGAGGTAGCGAAAAGTGAATTGCCGGATAATAAATTTCAAGAAGATTTATTAAATTTTGTTAGAATGTTAGATAGTTCTGCTGGTGGAGCAAAACGAGCCGCTACAAATATTTTACTCCTTATGAAATATCCTTTGCCCGATCGATATGGAGAAATTGTGATAAAGGCAGGGGAAGTCATTGTTGAAATGTTTACTTTGATCGAAAAAGCAGTGAAGAACATCCACAAAAGTCCAGATGTAATTGAGTTGGGAATGCAGGTTGATAAATTAGAAGATAAAATGGATAGTTATTATAAACAATTAAAAGAAAGTTATTTTGAAATTGAAAAATCATTTAACTCTTCTGCAGCATTGATTATTTTAGATCATGTATGTCGTGATTTGGAATATTCTGCAGATACTGGTGAAGATGCTATGGATATTTTAGTTGAATTAGTTCAAAGGAAATAATTGTAATGAGTCGAAAAAAAATACCTTCATGGTTTGTACTACTTTTACTTCTGAGTATTATTTTAACTTTAGAAATTTCAAGATTGTATCTTTCTGGTGAATTCCAGAAGGATGTAGAAGAATTAGAAATCCTCTATTCCTCTGAGAAAAGAGGATGGTTAAACTCGGTTGTTGAGGATTTTGAGTCTTCATGGGAAGCTAGTCATCCTGGGAGAAAAATATCTGTTGTCATGACTCCAATAGGGAGTGGTAAGGGAACTATTCAAATAGCGAATGGTGCTAATCAACCGGTAATATGGAGTCCAGCATCACGTTTTTGGCTACCAATTTTAAATCTACACTGGCAAAAAAATCATGATTCACCAATTGTCGATATACACAGTCCAAGTATTGTAGTTTCACCGACAGTTATTGCTACATGGAAATTTTATCAGGAAGAAAACAATATCACCAGTATCAATGATTTACATACATTAGCATTAACAGACCCAGATTTTACATTTGCTCATACAGATCCATTTTCTTCTAATAGTGGGTTTGGCGGAGTAATTATGGAAGTAGCAACTGCGGTTGGGAAAGATCCAGAGTTATTAACATTAGAGGATTTACAGAAAAATGAAGTTCAACAATGGATGAGGGAATTAGAAAGTAAAGCTGTACAATATGGTTCTTCAACTGGATTTTTAGGTAAAATGATGGCTAATGAAGGACCTGATAAATTAAAAGTTGCATTGTTATATGAAAATTTAATTATTGAGAAGAATAAAGAACTTCAAGCAAAAATTGATACAGGTGAAATCCCTGCTGATCATACACTCGTTGCAGTATATCCGCATGAAGGGACCATTTTAAATGATCATCCCTTTGCTATATTGGATGCACCATGGGTTGATAACAATGATATTCAATTAGCAAATGATTTTATTGAATTTCTTAATAAACCCGAGGTTGTTATCAAAGGTGTTGAAAATGGATTCCGAGCGGTAAATGCAACAGATGAAGTGCTTGAATTGGTATCCTCATTATTTAATACCGAATCTGGAGTTATACCTTCTTTAGATGAGGTAAAGATATATTCAATTTCGAATATTGATGCAAATGTGCTAGAAAGAATCCCTGATTTATGGTCTGCAACAAGATCAAGATCTCTTGATGAAACTAATCAAACACAATTGGCACCTGTAGATTATGTGATACCTGTACTCATGGGTATTATGATAATCCTAATCATCTTTCAACCAATGATTCAAAGAATAAGGAGGTATTTTAGATGAGTTCGCTTGATGATATTAGAAAACGATATTTGAATTTTGAGAGAATATTATCTCAAAGACCAATACGCATTTTATTTGAAATATTAGTTATTTTTGCGTTCTTTTCTTTTGTATTACTTCCTCCACTTAATCTATTGAAAAATATCATTACTGATTGGAATTCAATTACAGAGCTAATTTTTAGAGACCCAATTCTGAAAAATACAGTGTGGTTAAGCATGTTCAGATCTATTGCTCTTTCGTTTAGAATTGCATTTATTGTGATGATAATCGACATCATGTTAGGAATTCCAATAGCTCATGTTCTTGCAAGATATGATTTCAAAGGAAAAACAATAATTGATACCATAATTGATTTACCCCTTGCAGTTCCTACATCTGCCTTAGGCTTTTCTGTTTTGCTATTTTGGGGTTCTGCAGATGGATTAAGTAAATTTATATTAGCTGAAGAAGGAATATTTTCTCAAGGTCCAATGTTATTGTTACTAGGACATGTTGCTTTTTCTTTTAGCTATGTAGTTAGAAATCTCAAAGGTGTGATTGAAGAAGTTGATGTTGAAATAGAAAATGCTGCTCGAACATTAGGTGCACCACCAATTTCTGTATTCCGAACAATTACTGCTCCTATGGCCAAAGAAGGTATAATCGCAGGTGCGATTCTTGCATTTACTCGAAGTTTAGGAGAAACAGGTGCCTCATTATTACTTGCAGGTGTATATGAAACAGCTCCCATTCAAATAGTGACTTTTATGAACGGATATCGAATTCCACAAGCTGCGTTTTTATCTGTTATTCTAATTATTATATCTATCACTCTTCTAGGTGGAGTCAGACAATACGCTAGAAAAGTAGGTCTTCCCCAACCTAAAATATATCCCGAATTTGAAAGAAAAATATCTGCAAAGAAAATAGCTAAAACTAGAAATGGGATAGTCAGTTTCATATTTTTATTACTTGTACTGATTCCTGCATTATTTGTAATTTTTTATTTGATTGATGTATGGAGTATTGGTCCTTCTGGAACAGAGGAAGATAGTGCATTTTTTGAGGTCTTTCTTGATAGTGATAATAAATGGGAGTCAATGCAAGTTGCATTAATTACCAGTGTTGAAGTTGCTTTAATTGTAACCATAATAAATCTCTCTTTAGGGATTCCTATGGCATATTTATTAGTAAGACGACCTTATTGGGGTAAATGGAAAGTAGTTCTTGATATGGCTATCGATATACCTTTAGTTATTCCATCATCAGCACTCGGTTTTGCAGTTTATTTATTATGGGGTAACTTAGGTCTTAAGTTAATTTCCCCTGGAATTTGGTTAATTGTATTAGCACATCTTACATTCACGTATCCATTTTCAGTTCGTCCCATGATAAATTACATTGAAAATTTTGATTATTCCTATTATGAAGCAGGAAGGACACTTGGTGCTTCAGATTTAACAACATTTAGAAGAGTAGTTTTTCCAATGTTGAAAAGAGGTATTCTAAGCTCAGCAATTCTAACATTTACTCGATCTATGGCTGAAACTGGTGCTACATTAATTGTAATGGGAAATGCAAGAACAGTTCCAGTTTTTATTGTGGATTTGGTAGAATCAGAATCTCTTTCATCCGCTGCCTTTGCCGCAGTACTTCTGATATTTATCTCCTTTATCCTACTGCTCGTGGTTCGTTTAGTAGATAACCCAACGGAGGATTAATATGCCTGAAATTAAATTTCAAAGAGTTTCTAAAATTTATAAACCAAATATTAAAGCAGTCGATGATCTCAATTTTACCATTTATGATGGTGAATATATTTCCTTACTAGGTCCCAGTGGTTGTGGGAAAACAACAACGTTAAGACTCCTTTCTGGTCTAATTAAACCTACTATTGGTTCAATTTTATGGGATGGAGTACCTGTCGAAAATATTGATCCAGATCAGAGAGATATTGGGTATGTCTTCCAGCAATTTGCAATTTTTCCTCATTTAAATGTATATGAAAATGTAGCATTTGGTCCTCGTGTTAAAGGAATGAAACAAGTAGATATTGAAGATATAACTGAAGCCCATTTAAAACTTGTAGGATTGCAAGAAAAATCATATTATTTTCCAAAATCATTAGATGCTGCTGATCTACAAAGAACTGGGATCGCAAGAGTCTTGGCTACTGGGGCTAAAACATTATTATTAGATGAACCAATGGGTGCATTAGATTTTAAAATCAGAGAAAAGTTCCAGGATGAGCTTCTTAGAATAGTGAAAGAACTAAAATTAACTGCAATTCATGTAACTCACGACCAAAGCGAGGGTATGGCGATTTCAGATCGAATTGGCGTTATGAAAAAAGGTAAAATGATACAAATATCTTCGCCATTAGATTATTTATACTCACCAAAACAAATTTTTTCTGCACATTTTATTGGTGAATCTGACTTTTTTGAGGGAGTGGTTGTAAAATATCTATCAAAAACAATCGAGATAGAGCTGTTAGGCGATGAGACATTATCCATTTTGACTAAAACAAACCCATCAATACTACCTGGTGATCGAGTAGTTGTTGGAGTTAGAAGGGAATTTTTCAAAATAGAACCATTACCAGAAAACTATAATTTGGAAGTAAATTGTTTTGTTGGAAAAGTAATATCAGATAGGTTTTTGGGTGAAAAGAGACGTACAAAAGTTAATTTAGAATTTGGACGGACTTTGGAGATTAAAAGAAATTCTAACGAATTGGTTTTTAAAGAGGGTTCCTCTGTTTTGGTTCGAATCCCTGAACAAGCAATACGGGTATTTAAATCACCAGAAATATCTCTGATTGATGAACTGGAGGTAACATAATGGCAAGCATAGAATTACAAAATGTGACAGTAAAAATAGGTAATAACATTCTATTGGATAACGTTAGCTTAAAGGTTGATGATGGTGCATATATCGGGTTACTTGGTCCATCAAATGGAGGTCCTTCTTTTGTGTTGAAAGTTATCGCAGGTCTTCTACCAATTTACAGTGGGAAAATTTTCATTGATGAAGTTGATGTAACAGATTCACATCCAGAAGATAGAAATGTGGGATTTATTTTTGAGCAATTTAATTTATTTCCACATTTAACAGTTCTAGACAATATTTTATATGGCCCTCGAGTCAAAGGAATCGATTTAACCACTAAAGAAAGGGAAGCAAAAGAAGTAATTTCAATGGTTAGATTGGAAAATAGAGAATCTGCTTTATCTAAAGAATTGTCTGGGGGTATGCAACAGAGAACTGGAATCGCGCGAGCAATTACTGCTGGTGCTAAAATATTACTATTAGATCAACCATATCGGGCATTAGATGCTAAAATACGTGAAGAGATGCGATTTGAAATAAGAGAATTAGTAAAAGAGTTAGGGATGACTGCAATTCATTCTACTCATGAAACTGAGGAGGCTATGTTAACCTCAGATAAAATTGCAGTATTTAATGAAGGAAAATTGCTTCAATTTGACAATCCTGAAACAGTTTATAAGATTCCGGTAAATGCATTTGTCGCTGGATTTTTAGCAGAATCAAATAAGTTTCAAGTTAAAGTTAAAGATAATTCATTTATAATTGAAAATTCTAAATTCATTGTAGATGGATATGAAGATGGAGAATATGTCGTTATAATTCGCCAAATCGATGTTGATTTAACATCTGAACCATTAAATGTTGTTAATGAATTTGAATGTATCATTGATAAAATAAGAATTTTAGGCGAATTTATTCGTTTTACAGTAACAATTAATAATTCTTTGACCATTATAGTACGGGAGTTATTATCATTGGAGAGAAACAATGTAAAAAATCTAATTGGCAAACGTGCGTATGTAAACTTTAGACCTGATTTGATAAAATTATTTTTAGTCTGAGTTTGAAATAAACTTAGTTACAGCATCTCCAACATCAGAACACGAAGCGGTACCACCTAAATCATAGGTTAATGTCTTTGAATCAAGTAGTAATTTTGTTACTGCTGTTTCTACCGATTTACTGGCTTCAATAAATTTAGTATCATTATATTTCAATCCTAGGTAATCTAACATCATGCCTGCTGATAATATTGTGGCGATCGGATTTGCCTTATTTAATCCAGCATGTTTAGGAGCAGAACCATGTACTGATTCAAACAATGCATGATTATCTCCAATATTTCCCGATGGTGCCATTCCCAAAGACCCACCTAATACTGCAGCTAAATCAGAAGAAATATCTCCAAACATATTCGATGTGACTATTACATCAAAATAGTCCGGATCTCTGATTAACCATTGTAAGTATGCATCAATATAAGCATAATCTGTTGCTATAGCTGGGTAATTTTTTGCAATTGAATTGTAGATCTTTCTAAACAATCTATCCCCTTGTAGTACATTACTTTTATCAACACATGTAACTCTTTTTTGTTTATCTTTTGGTGCTCCATCTCTTCTCATTGCAAGATTAAAAGCAAAGTTAATCACTCGTTTAGAACCTTTTTCAGTAATAATTCGGGTATCAATTGCTACTTCTTCAACTCCTCCTCTATTCAAACTTCCTCTAATTGGAGTATACAAACCTTCCGTATTTTCTCGAATGGTTACTAGATCAACTAATCCTTCTTCCCAAACCTGTTTTAAATTACCGTGTATTTTATGTTTAATTCCAGGATACAACTTTGTTGGTCTGACATTGGCATATAAATCTAAACCAAATCGCAAACCAAATACAATACCTGCACCTGCTATATTTCCATCTGGTAGACTTGCTCCCGGCCATCCAACTGCACCGAGTAATATCGCATCTGCTTCATCTCTACAGATTTCGAAGCTTCCTTCATCCCATTCCCTTCCAGTTTCTAAATAATATTGTGCACCACCTGAAATATCAAGATATTCAAAATTAAATGAATATAATTCACTTACTTTATTAAGCACCTTAATCGCTTGTGGGACGATTTCTTTACCAATTCCATCACCGGGGATGATCGCTAATTTGTAAGTCTTACCCATCTAAATCTATTAGGAATTTGGGTAGTGATAAAAATTTTTAGTTGGAACAAAATTATTACATTAACAACTTAATAAATTTACTAAATAAATTAAATCGAATTATATCCAACAGGGATAAAGTAATAAAGCTTGAATATAAATGAAAAATATGTCTTCTGACCCAATAAAATTTGTTTTAGAAACTGGCAAATGTCCTACTTGTGATAATTTAATTATTAGCAATGAAGATATGACTAGCTATCATTGTGAAAACTCAAGAGATCATTTTGATCTGAAGGTAACTTTTCATGGAGGGGAGAAGATGACTGCTACTTTAAACGGAAACGATGTTCCTGAAAATGAACTAGCAGAAATAGATTGGTAGTGAAGAATCGTGGAAATTAGCTTACTTATTATAATTTCATTGTTTATTATAGGAATACTATTTGGAATCGTCGCATCTGCCGTCGGAATTGGAGGAGGACTAATGTATGTACCTTTTCTGATTTTTATTATGGGTGAATCTGGATCTGATGCCTCATATATCAGTACATTTGCGATTGTATTTACTAGTTCATCAGGATTTCTAAAATTCAAATCTCAAGGTAGAGTGGATATAAAAACTGGATTAATCTATCTAATTTTTGCTATACCTGGGACGTATCTTGGAGCAGTTCTTGCTGAAAATGAATTGAATGAAGAATTAATGAAAGGTTTATTTGCTGTATTTGTAGGAATATCCGCAATAAGAGGTATTTTAAAAGCATATTTGGTTAAGAACGACAATACTGATGTTGATACAAAGATTGAATTTAGTACTTCAGAAGAGGATGGTTTAATACATAAAATTAAATATCGAAAATTAGTTGATGAAGATGGCAAAATATTCGAATATGAAGTTCGATTGGGTATCGGTGTGTTGTTTGCATTTATTGGTGGTTTATTAGCTGGACTTTTAGGTATAGGTGGAGGTATTATTTTCGTTCCACTCCTAACAATAATTAGTGCTGTACCAATACATATTGCAATCGCTACCTCAACTGCAATGATTATGATTATAACGTTAATATCAGTAATAATAAGGACAAATGAACGAATTAATAATGGAACTTTTGATCTTTCCTTTCTATTAAATCATGGATTACCACTTGGATTGGGATCTGTAATTGGTGCTTATATTGGTGCAAAGAAAGTGAAAAAAATTGATTCGAAGAACTTACTTACTGGATTTTGGTTAATTGCATTGATTGCATCATTTAGAATGATATTTGATGTAATTTTTTGATAAATAAAAATTATATTCTAACAATTTAGGGTGGAGTTTGACCAATTACTTTTATTTTATTACCATTAGTTTCTAATTCTTTCCAATTTAAGATTCTTCTTCCATCTACTATGAGTTTTTTAGGTCTAACATTAAAATCTCTGCTTGTTAGATTCTTAAATTCAGACCATTCTGTGATTAGTATTACTACATCTGTTTTTTCAAGTAGCTCCTCAACGGATTTACAATGAATAATATCTGGTAATGCTTCCCTTGCAGATATTTTGGCAATTGGGTCATATCCATAAATAATCGCACCTTTTTTCATCAATTTATTTGCAATGGTTATCGAAGGTGCTTCTCTCATGTCGTCTGTATCTGGTTTAAATGCTAATCCAAGAAGGCCGATAAGACTTCCTTTAATCTCTATTTCCTTCTCAAGAATTTCGATAATTCTTAACGGTTGGTATTGGTTTACTTCTAAAGTAGCTTTCAATATTTTACTTTCTTTATTCAATTCCTTACTTAGATAATGCAATGCCTTTACATCTTTGGGAAAACAACTTCCTCCAAAACCAACTCCTGCTCGTAAAAATTTTTCACTTATTCTAGAATCTGATCCCATTCCATTTGCAACATCAGATACATTGATATCTAGTAATTCACACATATTTGCTATTTCATTGATAAATGATATTTTTGTTGCCAAAAATGAGTTGGCTGCATATTTTACCATTTCTGCTGCAGAATTGGTAACTTTTTGAATTGGACAGGTAAATGACTGATATAGGTTATTTACAGAATTAAAGGATTTATCATCGATTGCACCAATAACAATTCTATCTGGATGTTGAAAATTCTCTAAAGCCAGTCCTTCCATGAGGAATTCCGGATTCATTGCTAATCCAAATTCAATTCCTGCAGTTTTTCCACTTTCTTGTTCTAGTAACTGCTTGACAATACCATCTGTAGTACCAGGTACGACTGTTGATTTAACAACAATAGTTTTGTATTCGCTGGTTGTTTGTAGGAGCTTTCCTAACTGAATTACTTCTTCTCTGATATATTTGAGGTTTATTTTTCCATCTTCCGAGCTTGGTGTTGGTAGGCAAATAAATATCACGTCTGAATTGTTAAACATGTCCTCTCTACTAAGTGTCCCCCGAAGTAGTCCTTTATTTACCACAATTTTTAATAATGAATCAAGACCTTTTTCATATATTGGAGGTATTCCTGCATTAATTTGATTTATTTTATCTTCTAATACATCAAGACATGTAATTTGAAATCCTAAATTTGCAAAAGACACTCCAGTTACCAAACCTACATATCCAGTTCCAACAATCCCGATTTTACTCATAATAACATTATTAAATCTTATTTCATGTATTTTAAATAATTTTACTGAATACTAATATAGCAAACAAATTCTTGATTATCTTTGTTTTAGAAAATTTCATAAGTAAAGTCCACTGGATTTAATGATTGTTTCTGCATTTTCTAAAACAATTTTTTTAATGATATTTGGTGGTAGAGGAAATTTAGCAACATTATCAACATTTTCCCTAGAGCTAGGAACTCCTGGACTTGGAAAATCACTACCGAAAATACATCTATCTGCATATCGATTAAACCTAGGAAAATATTCCTGTATAAGTTTAGGAGGGATTCCTGCGAGATCCATGTATAAATTCTTAAATTTTGACATTAAAAATTCTGCTTCCCTCATCCAAATTGGTCGACCTCCATGTGCCATAATAACCGTCATCTCTGGAAAATCAATGAGTATATCTTCCAAAACGAGTGGATTTCCAAATTTTGATCTTGCTTTAGGGAATATGGACGTACCAGTATGAAATATAACTGGTATTTTTAGTTCTTCCATTGTTTGATATAATTTTTCCTGTGCAATTAATCCCCCAGTGTAGGCATTTGGATAGATTAATTGATGAGGTCCATGAACTTTTAATCCCATTAATAAACCCGATTCAAAATAATTCCTCATTATTTGATGTGCGTCTTCATGGAGACCTGGGTGAATTCCACCAACTGGAATTAACCTTTTATCAGAGTCCTCACAAAAATTACTTACCCAATCAAGTGTGCTCAAATCATAACCCATAACTCTTGGGCTTTCATAATTAATAATCCAAGATCTCTTGCAATTGACCTGATCCATCATTTCTAAGAGTTTTGTATTATCATTTGGATTATCCAAAAATGATTTCAACATAGGGAATTCATTTAGCATAATCAATTTTATCTGCTCATCTGTTTTCAACGGATCGTGGAAATGTATGTGACAGTCCACATATTCAAAATCATTCATTGTTAATCACCTTCTTTCCATCTACCCATTTATAAAATCCTTGACCTGACTTTTTACCCAATTTTCCAGATTTAACCATAATTCTCAGTAATTCTGGTATTTCAAAAGCAGGTGATATTTCCGAGGATTGTAAATATTCAGCAATTTTCAGTCTAGTATCTAATCCCACATAGTCTGTTAATTCTAATGGTCCCATTGGATGTCGATATCCTAGGGTCATGGCTTTGTCAATAGCTTCTGGTGACGCGATATCTTGTTCAATCATCCTTATTGCCTCTAAACCGAGTAATACTCCCAGTCTTGATGTAGCAAATCCTGGTGAGTCTTTTACTTTTATTGGTATCTTACCTAAATCCATAGATAATTTCCAGATAATGTCAATAACATCATTAGAGGTGAATTTGGAATATACAATTTCAATTAATTCCATTATCGGAGGAGGATTAAACCAATGCATTCCGATAATCAATGAAGGATTAATTGATTCTATAGATAATTCCTCTAATGATAGAGATGAAGTATTAGAGGCAATAATGACTGTAGATTTGATTGATTGTATCTTTTTAATCATCTCTTTTTTTAATTCTAATTGTTCTGGTACACATTCAATGACAATATCTGCATGTTGTAACGCAGTAGATAGATCTGTGGAAAGACTAAGTCTGCTCAATATTTCATGAACATCTTGTAAGGGAAATACATTCTTTTCTACTAATCTTAATAATCGGTTTTCAATACTTTTTTCTGCCTTTTGAACAATTTCTTCAGATATATCAAGTAGTTGTGTATTGAATCCTGCAGTTATACAAACCTGTGCAATACCACTTCCCATTTGACCAGATCCAATAATTAATACTCTCATAATTCTTTCCAGTTTGGTTTTCTTTTCTCAATAAAAGCATTGACACCTTCTTTATGCTCTGCTGTTGTAAATGCAATTCCCTGAGTAATTGCTTCTATTAATTGTTCATCAGCTAGTCGATTTTCAAATGCTCCATTTAAGATATCCTTAGATAATCCAATGGTCTCAATAGGTCCATTTGCCCATTCATTCATTTGGTTGTATACCTTCTCCATTAATTCTTCCTCAGGGTACACCTCAAGGACAAAACCATATTCCCTAGCTTGATTTGCATCAATAATTGCCCGTGAGAAAACTAATTGCTTTGCACGTTGTAGTCCTGCATATCTGGAAATAAAATATGCACCTTCTGGAATCAAACCAACATTTCCATATGCAAAACCGAATTTTGCTTTATCCGAGGCATAAGTGATGTCACAAGCTGTAGAAAGAACAAATCCTGCACCAAAACAGATACCATTTATTGCAGCCACAACAGGTCTATTTATTGATCTAATTAAGTCTGAAAGCCTGTATAAACCATTGAGTAATCTTGACTTTACATCTAATGCTTTTCCAAGACGATTTAACATTCCCTCAACGTCTCCACCTGCAGTGAATGCTCTTCCTTCTCCAGTGAGAACGATACCTCGTACAGTTGGGTCATTTTTTATCTTACTAAATTCATCATTCAAGGCTAATACAAGTTCAATACTAAGTGCGTTTAACTTATCTGGTCGATTTAATGTTAGTGTTACAACATTATGCTCATTTCTGTTTACTTTTAGAACCATATGATCCTTGTAGAAATAAAATATTATAGCGTTTTTATATTTCCATCTTATTTTATCTCTTTTATTAGTTCGCGTGCTATGATTATCTTTCTAACTTCTGTAGTTCCTGCACCAATCTCTAGTAATTTCGCATCTCTAGCAAATTTTTCAATTTTGTACTCTTTCATATATCCATAACCACCAAGTATTTGGATCGCATCAAGTGCATGTATGGTTGATTTTTCTGATGCATGCATAATTGATGCACACGATTCTTTATTTGCATTATGATTTGTTTCGATTTCTGATAATGCCCAGTAGACAAGGAAATGTGATGCTTGAGTTTCTGTGTACATATTGGCGATTTTTTCCTTAATTAATTGAAATTCATTTATTGGTTTTCCAAATTGATGTCTCTCAGAGGAATATTTTAATGAAATATCTAAGGCTGTTTTTGAGATACCAAGGCTAATTGCAGCCAATACTGCTCTTTCAATAGCAAGACCCGACATAGCAACACTTCTCCCATTATTTACTTGACCAAGTATATTTTCTTTGGGAATAGCTACATCTTCAAGAAATATTTCACCTGTTAAAGAACCTCTCATACCCATTTTTTCCATTGGTTTACCCGTAGTGACTCCTTTCGTATTCATCGGCATGATGAATGCAGTTACGCCTTTACCACCTGCAGAAGGATTAGTTTTTGCATAGATTAGTGCAATATCTCCAATAGGTGCATTGGTAATAAATGTCTTTGATCCTGATAAAATATAAAAATCACCTTCTTCTACTGCAGTGGTTTTTAATCCCATCGCGTCCGACCCTGAATTAGGTTCAGTAAGTGCTAGACACCCAACTTTTTTTCCTGTTACTAAATCTGGAACATATTTTTGTCTTTGAATTTCATTTGCATTTCGAAAAATATTATCAAGACATAGGTTTGAGTGTGCTCCTACGGATAAAGCGAAAGCTGGAGAAATTCTTGATAGTTCTTCTAAAATAATTCCTTGTGTGATGTAATCAGCACCAGCACCTTCATAATCTGGATGGATGGTTGGACCTAAAAGACCTAATTCACCTATTTCTCGGAATAATTCTAGAGGAAAGTAATCTTCTTTATCCATCTTTTCTGCTACTTTATCCAGTTTTTCAACAGCAAAATCCCTCACCGTCTCTTGTATTATTTGATGTTCCTCAGAAAAGATATTCATTAATGTTGATTTAAACCATCCATATATTTTGGTTATCTTAACGTATGTGAATAAATGATCTCTAAATTAAAAATAGTAAGATTTATTCTTCTTCATCATCTACTACATTAGGAGAAATGTTTAGGTTAACCATATGTGTATCTGTGGAGTGAATTTGTTTCAAATCAGTTACTCCTGGTTTGATTAATGGTGTATTTCCAACCAAACCTCCCATTTTCTGTCTTCTTTTTTCTCTTTCTTCCTCTATCATTTCATCATAATTGGTCTTCCATATCATATACAATTGAATT